>CAZXIE010000009.1:51285-52456 GCA_964640065.1 uncultured Saprospiraceae bacterium | reverse complement strand
AATACCCAAATAGCCACCTTTATAATCCCATGGATTTACCTATAATCTCTCTCATGATCTCATTTGTACCTCCAAGTATTCTCATAATCCTATGGCCTGCATATGCTTTCGCTATTGGATACTCCCACATATAACCTGCTCCTCCATGAAGCTGTAGACATTGGTCTATTACTCTATCAGCCATTTCTGTAAACCAGTATTTGGCCATGGCTGCTTTTTCATTTGTCAATTCATCTTCATTCAGTTCCATGATGCATTCATCCAAAAAGGTTCTGCCTATGGTGAGTTCAGTCTGCATTTCTGCCATTCTGAATCTCGAATTCTGAAATTTCCCAATAGGCCTGCCAAATGCAGTCCGGTCTTTTATAAAAACTAAGGTGTCTTCGAAAGCCTTCTCGGCCATAGCTTGTGATCCCACTGCTATGGACAATCTCTCTTGTGGCAAATTGTGCATGAGATAATAGAATCCTCGTCCTTCTTCTCCTAATAGGTTTTCTACAGGAACTTTGACATCTTCAAAAAAGAGCTCTGCAGTGTCCTGTGCTTTTAGCCCTATTTTTTCTAAGTTCTTACCTCTCGTAAAACCTTCCATTCCTCTTTCTACGATCAAGATGCTCATGCCTTTATGCTTCAGCGTAGGATCTGTTTTGCAACAGACTAGTACAAGGTCACTTAATATACCATTAGTTATATAAGTTTTGGCTCCATTCAATACATAATGGTCGCCCTTTTTCTCTGCAGTAGTAATCATGCCGGCGAGATCGCTACCTGTATTGGGTTCCGTCATGGCTATGGCCGTGATGATCTCTCCTGATATGATCTTTGATAGCCACTTATCTTTTTGCTCCTTCGTAAAATATTTTTCAAAGTAAGGAGCCATTATATCATTCTGTAGCGTAAAGCCTGGCCCGCCAATGCCAAGTTTAATCATTACCTCTTGCAAGATGGCGTTGTACCTAAAGTCCTTCAATCCCATGCCGCCATATTCCTTGGGCATATCCATACAGAGCATGCCCATAGCTCCAGTCTTTGTCCATATATCTCTGTCTACTATGCCATCCTTTTCCCATTTATCTACATAAGGGAGGCCTTCTTTTTTCATAAAATTTTCAACCGCCTCCTTGAACATTAGATGCTCTTCCGTATAAGTCTTGCTAACCATTATTTCTCT
>CAZXIE010000009.1:36730-51185 GCA_964640065.1 uncultured Saprospiraceae bacterium | reverse complement strand
ACTTAACACTTAACACTTAATACTTCATATCTTAAACCTAACATCTACATGCCTTTTGGTTTCTTCTGCTTCATAAACCCAAACATATAACCAGCCACTCTTCGCTTCTGTATTTCTTCAGTTCCTTCAGTTATGCGATAACGACGATGGTGTCGATATATATGCTCAAATGGTTTGTGCCGAGAATAACCTAATCCACCATGTACTTGCATAGCTTGATCTGCGGCTTGGCAGCACAATCTATTTGACCAGTAGTTACACATGGATACTTTGTCTGATACTGAGAAAGCTCCGTACTTATCCATCTGCCATGCCGTCTGTCTGATGAAGGCTCTTAGCATTTCACATTGTGTTTGTAGTTCTACTAGTGGAAATTGAATCCCCTGATTTACCGCGAGTGGTTTGCCAAATGGTTTGCGGATCTGAGCATACGCTACGGCCTCGTTGATACAATACTGCGCAGCACCAAGACTCGAGGCTGCTTGACGGATTCTATTCTCATTAAAGAAGTGTTGTACGATTGCTAATCCCTTACCTTCTTCTCCTAGTATGGCGCTATGCGGTACGCGTACATCCTTCAGAGATACGGTCCCATGGTCGCTGGGCATGTTAAATGTCCATAGGAACTCTTCGATTTTAAGACCTTCTGCGTCCATGGGAACTAGGAAGGCAGTGATACCAAATCCATCTCCAGCTTCGCCACTAGTCCGAGCGAAGATCAAATCCCGTCCACAAGTATGGATACCGGTATTCCATGTTTTGCCACCGTTGATGATCCAATCGTTTCCTTCTCTCACCGCTGAAGTCTCCATATGTGTGGCATCAGAACCATGATCAGGCTCAGTTATCCCAAAGGCAAATGACTTATGAGCATCTCCTTTGATTAAGCCTTCAAGAAATTCTTCTTTTTGCTCTTCATTACCATAAGCTAACATGAGTAATGCACCTACCGTGTTGCCAACTATGGAGTGCTCATTTTGTAAATCATTGTGAAGGCCTAAACCCTTTGCAGCCAGATGATCTCTTATGATGGCCATGGCTAGGTTGGTACCATCTTGACCTCTATATTCTTTAGGCATCGCATATCGGTAATGACCTGCTTCATCTGCTAATCTCTTCGCTTCTGCTAAGAGGGCTTCCCACTCTTCGCTTGGTACACCTTGATTGTCCCAGTCTGTTCTCGCATATTCCCTGCGGTGGTCAAAAAATCGAATGTTATCGTCCTTTTGCTCTAAGGGCCGTATGGTTGTCTCAATAAATTCATCGAGCTCAGTTAAGTAGGAGGCAAGATCAGCAGGTATGTCAAAATCCATTGGTTAACTATTTAGTATTGGTGCAGATTTTAGCACAGCTTTCATCTATACTCTTCATTACTTTCTCATTCCTTTTGTGGTATCAGCGACACTGATTATGTCCATATCAAGTACCACTAGTGCTCAATTATTTTCGAATTTACTAATTATGGGATTATTAACTGACGCGTTAATTAAACAACTAGTTGATCACTTATGTATTGGCTTTAATTCGCGAGTGTTAGTATTTGTAATGTCTATTATGTTAAAAGTCAAATAAAATGATAAATTAGCCACGGAGTTAATATGTCTGAATAGATAATTGACTTCAGCTGTGTAGCGAGATCAGTGAAAATTGTAAGGCCTGAATATGACTAAGGGCCTTATGAAAATAGAATTAAAGTGCTCAGATAACTAATGTAATTCATTGTTTGATGTATTCTAATCTATTTCCACTCGTGGTGAATATTCATTCTTTTTAGATAACTAACTATCGTATGAAACAATTAACTAAAAAACTATTATTACCCCTTACCATTTTCTCGTGCATCGCCACGATTGGCTTTTCACAATCAACTATCAGAGGAACTATTACAGATACTTATGGGGAGTCACTTATCGGTGCCAATGTAATTGTAAAGGGAACGACAGACGGGACCGTTTCCGATTTTGATGGTTCTTATGAATTCGTAACAACATCATCATTTCCTTTGACCCTTGTTTTTTCATATACAGGATATACAACTATAGAGCGCGAGATAAGTAATGCGTCGTCTAGTGTGGATATCGCATTAACCGAAGGCGTACTATTAGGTGATGAGGTTGTTATCTCAGCTTCACGAAAGCGAGAAAAGGTGCAAGAAGCACCAGCTTCTGTTTCTGTTATAGGTGCCAGGCAGTTGTCGGTATCTCCGGATGTCGATCCTACTAGGACAATCGGGAATTTACCAGGAGTGACGATACAGCAACAATCCGCTGGGCGCATCAATATTGAATTAAGAGGTTCTAATGGAAACTTTGCCACCTCTGCATTTGTCATTCAAGATTATCGAAATTTAATCGCGGCAGGGACTGGGACTTTTTTCTCAGGTAACACAGGTATAAGTTCACTTGATCTGGACAGGATAGAAGTTGTTAGAGGACCAGCGTCTGCTTTATATGGTGCCGGTGTAACTTCTGGTGTCGTGCACTTTCTTACGAAAAGTCCAATTGACCAACCAGGCACTGCTTTTGAACTTACGGGAGGGGAATTAAACACCTTTGGTATTGCTGCAAGGCACGCTACTAAAGTAAGTGACAAATTTGGATTCAAGATTAACGTGAATTATCTAAGAGGTGACGAATTTGGATTGGATCCAAATGACCCTACAGATGCGGCTACCATCGGAGCCTTATCTAATACTATTTCACAACCTACTATTTTGAATAATAGAATTGATGTATTTGCGCCAAGTACGGTTGTAGTAGATAATTTAGATGCAGATGGAGATGGAAGCCCTTTAGCACCTAACTACTTCAACTTTGCTGCGAATGCTACATTGGAATTTAGACCAACTGACGACCTGAGTATAAATGTAACAGGTGGTCAAGCAAGATTACAAAGCTTGTTCTTTAATAATCAGGGTGAAGGTGTTGCAACTAGTACGAATACTTATGGACAAGTCAGATTACAATATAAAGGCTTATTTGCTCAGGTATTTGCTAACGATGATACCGGTGGGGCTGATAATACTCTACCTACTGCCCTCTACAGAACAGGTGTTATCTCAGCTATCTCCAGACAAAACTTTGAAAGCCAAGTTCAGTACAATTTTCAAATTCCTCAAACTGCTATAGATATAACCACTGGTTTTGATACCCGTTCAGTAGCGTCAGATTCAAGAAATACCACTTTTGGCAGAAATGAAGAGAACGATTCCTATAGCTTAGCTGGTGGCTACCTGCAAGCAGAATGGGCAATCACGCCTAAAATTGACATCTTAGGTGCAGGACGATATGATACGTTTAACTTTTTGGATGAGGGATTCTTTTCTCCTCGAGCAGCTATTGTATTTAAACCGAGTAACAATCACACCTTTAGAGCCTCCTATAATAGAGCAGGGAGTGTACCTACAGCGATCAATGCATATTTAGACTTTCCTGTTGCCCCAGCGATTCCTGGGATAGCAGATATTTGGGCTGCCGGTGGGGCGATAACGCATACTTTTGATGATAACTCTGTCATTGATCTTACCATTCCGGGATTCCCAAGTTTGCCGCTTGATGCTACTGGCTTGCCCTTGGCATTCTCTTATGGTGCTCTTACTCCAGCGGTGTTAGGCTTTTTAGCTCCAACACTTGGAGATGACCCTTTAGGGATTATTCCATTTCTACAAGGTTTCACTCCTCAAGGGACTACTGGTACTCTTGTTGGGTTTAATATATTTGATGGCACGCCTCTTAGTCCTCAGTCAAATGCACCTCTTCCTGTCAGTAAAGAAACTACTTACGAAATCGGATATAGTGGATTCATTGATAATAAATTGAAACTCACAGTTGACGTGTATAACAGAAGTCTGGATGGAGCATTACAGTTTACTGCTCTTGCGCCTGCTTATACTTTGATAGGTGCTGATACAGGTGGAGGACTGGCTGCTGAAGTTGGCGCTGCCTTAACGAGTCATCTTGTAGGACTTGGCTTGCCACAAGAGACTGCAGCTGCAGCTGCAGCGGGCGTTGCTGCAGTATATGGAGGTTTTGGGGCAGCATTCGATGATCCAGCAACTGGTGTAGGAGCGCTATACGGTCTCATCGGTGCTGCTGAATCAGGTATTGGAGCAGTTCCACTAGATGATGATATAGTCCATATAGCCGCTGGTTCGCAAGTAAGTGTTGGAGATATTTCTTATACAGGAGTTGATTTTGGGGCATCATATTATTTCTCTAATGAGATAGTTGGATATTTCAATTATTCATGGTTGTCACAGACTGAGTGGTTTCCAGAAGAAGATGGTGTTCAGAATGCATTTACCTTGAATACACCTGATAATAAATTTAGAGCAGGGGTACAATATCTTCCTACTACAGGCTTGAGCGGTAGTGTAGCTTTCCAGAGAACACCATCATACAGGGCGACTTTCGGTTTGTTTTCTGGAGATACGGATGATCAGAATTTGGTGGATTTGAATGTTGGGTACGCATTTGACAGCGGCTTAAAGTTCGGCGTTTCTGTAAATAATCTGTTTGATTCGCAATACCGTTTTTCACCGGCTATGCCAAGAGTTGGGAGATTAGCATTAGCCAAGGTGACATATATTTTGTAGAAAATAAAAGTTGATAATAAAGTACAAGACTTCATATTCATACAAGATTTGAGGCCCCCATACTTCAGATATATATGGGGGTTTTCTTTTTCTTTATTTAAATATTCTGAATGCCAATGAATACGAAATGGATTCTAAATAATTAACTGTAGAACAGAAGTGTTAGTTAAGCGGTTTATCGCTGTTGCATAAAATTGTATTACGAAATATGCTGACTAATGGAGGTTAAAGCAACGAAAAAAAGAAAAAGGGGAAGACCTATTTCGAAGAAAGAGATAGACTTATCTAAGGTATTAGAGATAGCTATTAAATCCTTTGCGAATGACGGGTTTAAAGGAACCTCCTTAAAGAATATATCTGAAGAGGTTGGCTATAGCAAAGCTGTCTTGCACTATCATTTTGGAAATAAAGAAAACCTCTGGAAACAAGCAATTCTCCATTTGAACGAGAAATTGATAAAGCGGTATGAAGAAGTGAGTACCTACTTCAAGGATCTAGAAGGTCTGGCAGCCTTGAAAGCCTATACAAGACAGTTTATTTACTTCTCGGCGGAGTATCCTGAATACTATAAGTTGGTCTTTCATGAGATGTGCACAAAAACTGAACGAGCCACTTGGTTGATTGAAAATATTTCTAATCCATCCGAAGATTGGTTTCAAAAAGAGAATAAGAAAGTTAAAGGTATCCAGCTGAAGTTCAAAGATTTTCCTATTGCTAATATGTCAACTATCCTTTTTGGAGCGGTCAATACCTTTTTCATTCATGCTTTCCAAATGGAAAAAATATATGGTATTGATCCTTTCGACAAAGCTGAAATAGAAAGACATGCGGACATAGTAATAGACTTGATTTATGCTAGGCAAGAAGGTTAGAGGAGAAACTTTATTTTACTCTTTTCAATAGTGCCACAAAGAGTTAACAGAATTTAAATTTTGAAATTAGTCGATAAGAAACCAACCATAGAATGAATCTTTCCAGTCATAATCATTCACAAATCCTATCTGGTCCATTTAGATCTCCGGTCAATATGCTCGTCCACCAAGAATATGATGGACACAATTCTCTACACGATGGAGATGTCGCTGCAGATTTAGGTTTATAAGACGCTCTTATTGAAGGGCCAACTCATTTCAGTCAGTTCGTTCCTTTGAAAGTCGGAAAACAGAAGGCTATTGGACAAGAAGTCGATTCTTTGATAAGACAGGCACAGAACAAGTAGCTAAGATGTTATAGCACCAAGCATCTTTTAAGCATTCTTATCCACATTATCCAGTAGAGATATGAATTATTGTAGCGCTTATACAAACTCTACAAATAACGTTCAACCAATCGCCGCTTATACAATTTGCCATTATCTTTTCTAGGTAATTGCATGTCAAAATCAATGGACCGAGGTATTTTTATTCTTGCTAACCTTTCTCTACAATATTCCATTAATTCTGCTTCAAAAGCGGGACCTGCATCCGTCCATATTTTTGGCTCAACTACAGCTTTAACCTCCTGTCCAAATTCTTCATGAGGAATACCAAAAACGGCAACGTCTGCTACTTTTGGATGATTAATCATGTGATTTTCTATTTCCTGTGGATAAATGTTGACTCCACCAGAAATAATAGTGAAGTTTTTTCTGTCGGTTAAATACAAATATCCCTCTTCATCCATATAGCCAACATCTCCGACGGTGCTATGTCCGTCCTTTGTATAGGCTTTACTTGTCTTTTCGGATTCGTTATGGTATTTAAATACATTCCCACCTTTGAAATATACATTGCCGATCTCACCTCTTGGCGATACATGGCCATCATCATCAAGTATAAATACCTCTCCATAAATTGCTTTACCTACTGATCCTTTATGACTTAGCCATTCTTGAGAAGTAATAGCCGTCATGCCGTTGCCCTCACTAGCACCATAATATTCAAAGAACACAGGTCCCCACCAATCAATCATTTTTTCTTTGATCTCAATCGGGCATGGCGCTGCAGCATGTAAAGCAAGCATCATCGAACTGATATCATATTTTTCTCTCTCAGTCGCAGGTAGTTTAAGCATACGTACAAACATAATTGGTACCCATTGGCTGTAATTGGTTTTGTGTTGTTCTATTGCTGCTAGTGACTTGACAGTATCAAATTTATCCATGATGAAAGTAGTTCCTCCAAACATCATAGTCACCATGTTGTAGGCTATCGGTGCAGCATGATATAATGGAGCAGGGGATAAGTATCGTACATGAGGGCCAAATTTGAAATTTTGTCCAATTGATTCTAGAACAGGATTAATCTCTTGAATGTCTTCTGAAGCTGGAGGGGTGAAAACTCCTTTAGGCTGTCCAGTGGTACCGGACGAATAGAGCATAGTTGTTCCTTGTACTTCATCAGGAATAGGATTAACAGGTAACCCTTGAATCGCTGCTTCAAAAGAACCAAATTCTTCAGTATTCCCGTCGATCATAAAGTGATGTAGCACATTAGGTGCTTGTGCTTTAAGTCCAGTTGCTAACGAGGTAAACTTATCAGTGGTGATGAATATTTTGGCTTCGCAATTATTGAGAATATACGCCACTTCCGATTCTAAAAGATGTGTACTTATGGGTGTTATGATGAGTCCAGAACGTATAGCCGCCCATACAATATCAAAAAATCGGATATGATTTTGCATAAGGATAGCAACGTGGTCATTAGGTTGTAGACCCAACTGTCGAAATAAATGAGCTACCTGATTCGATTGTTCCTCTAGCTGCAGATATGTAGTCTCTTCGCCCGAATCGGTCATTATGATAGCAGGCTTATCAGGTGTTGAAGTGGCATAAATACTTGGGTGTGGCATCGTGCGTCTTTTTTTAAGTTTTCAGAAAATAGACTTTCTTTTGTCCTGTTTCTAGAAATGTATTTTGTTTGTTCATTCCATTTTAAATAGAACTATCCTCTCTATAAACCTCCGACTATGTTAGCTTAGAAACTAACGTTAGTTCTTTAATACAATCCTATATCTAGCTTTACCCGCTTCTAGGTGCGCCAAAGCTTCATTCACTTCTGACATGGGGTATTCTTCAACTTCTGGGTAGATATTATGTCGCACTGAAAATTCTAACATCTTCGTAATCAATCCCGGACTACCGACAGGGCTGCCACTAACCACGCGCTCTCCTGCAATTAAGAGACCCGTTGGGATGGCCATCGGCTCTAAGACCATACCGACATTGTAGAACCTTCCTTTGGGCTTGAGTGCTTTGAGATATGATGCCCAGTCTAAAGTAACGTTGGTAGTGTTTATTATAAAATCCAATTTCCCTCTGATACTTCTTAGCTCATCTTTGGATCTGGAGTTAACGACTTTGGTTGCTCCCATTTTTAGTATTTGCTCTCGTTTGTTTTCACTTGAACTAAATGCAATCACTTCACAACCCCAATGCTTTAAAAACTTCAAAGCAAGATGGCCTAAACCGCCTATCCCTATTACACCTACTGTATCAGTCGGCAATACACCTGCCGCTATAATCGGATTGAAAACAGTAATGCCTCCGCAAAGAAGCGGACCGGCCTTGCTCATATCGATGCCTTCCGGAAGCGGCACTGCCCATGCCCAGTGTGATCTAACATAATCTGCAAATCCACCATTATTGCTCTGAATAGTTGTCCCTCGATCACCACAGAGATGTTGAGACCCATGCATGCATTGTGGACAACTCATACAGGATTCTGAAAACCAACCCACACCAACTTTATCACCTACCTTGATATTCTTAACCATGGGTCCTGCTGCGATCACTTCTCCTACAATTTCATGACCAGGGATAAGTGGATACTGTGAGCTGCGCCATTCATTTTCTATCATGCTTAGATCAGAGTGACAGATACCACAGTACGACACCTTTATATCTACAAACTCAGGAGGCAGTTCTCCTAGTTCATAACTGTACGGTGTCAATGTAGCTTTTGGCTCTAACGCAGCATATGCATGGACTGTCATAGTAGGTGATGTTTGTTCTTGAAGAGTTGATTTTGGGTTTTCCATAGTCGGCGTTTTTTCTGTTAAGCCGAGTAGGCTAAGGTCATTCAGATACTTGTGTATATAGGCTTCAGATATATGATCGAGACTGTCTTTTTTGCCCAAAGACTCTACCAATGTTTCAAATTGTTGACAATCCACCCAGCTAGGTCCACCATACAGTGGCTGTTGAAAAGCCATCAGAATATTAAGAGCAGATTGTTGCCTTTGCTCCTCTGGCAACGCTCTTAATTTTGTTTCCATGCGACTGTACCATTCTTCGTGATTTTCGAGTCTATGAATAGGATACCCAGCGCTCTCAATCCAATCCACAAATCTATCTAGCGATATCACGTCATCGAGATAGTTGAGTGCATGATAAGTTTGACACAATTGATGTACTTGTTTATGAACACCGACGATAGCTTTGGTCAGGTGATCAACAGGTATACCATCGTAGTGAGGTACTTTTCGCTTTCCACTCTTGCGATCAGCATAGAAGGACCGTGGTGCTAGTCCAGTGTGAACGATGCTGTAAAGCAATCGGCTCAGCATATCTGAAGTGTTGACTTGACCTTTGTATTGAGAATCTGGTAAGATCATATCACATCGGAATATATTTACCGGGATATCACATCGTTCATGAGCTTGTCGTAGTAGTAATTCTCCTGCCCATTTACTGGTCGCATAACCTGCAGCGTAAGCATCCGATAGTTCTATTTCTTCTTTGAAGGGAGCATCCTCATGAATGTCTCGCGGATTTTCTAGTAATCCAAATACGCCAACTGTCGAGATAAAATCAATCGGCTTTCTTTGTTTGGATATCGCCAGCTTTATAACTTCAGTTGTCCCGATCACATTAGGCCGAAAGAGGTGCCTATATGACAATCGATGATTGACAAGTGCGGCTACATGGCATATTCTATCTACTTCTGCACAAAGGAGCTCATATCTTTCTGAACTAAGATTAAAGTCAGGTAAAGCGATATCTCCTGCCCAGACCTCTAGATGATCTTTTGCTAACGATGCAAAATCACTTTCAAAATATGGATCTATGCCTTCAAATTCTTTTGCTAGTTTTTGATATGCTGAATCGTCATCTTTTTCTCTAATTAGACAAATTAACTTTCCTCCAGAAGACGACAGAGTCTTCATCCACTCAAGGCAAACGATATGTCCTAAAAACCCATTAGCTCCTGTCAAAAAAACTGTGTGCGGTTGTTCGTCGGAGGTTTGCAAACGATTAGAATCATTGATCAAATCTTGCTCCACAAATCTCTCTAATTGTATATCCTTGCTAAGGACGACAGTAGGGTTCTTGCCATGTATGTCAGCAAAAGTCACACCGCCCTTATATTCGTCTGATAAGGCACTGTCTATCTCTGTTGCCCATTGTGTTAGATCGCTGTTAGGATCGAGTAAGCTATCTGCTGCAACAGGGACTCCAAAGATCTCTTCGATGCTTAACGAGAACAAGGAGGCCCCTAAAGAGTCTCCACCTAGTGCAGTAAAGTTTCTGCTTTGTGATGGATCTATACCATCTATGCCTAACTGACTTTCTAAAAGCAATACTAATTTCTCAAGTGTGCTTAAATTAGAATCAGGATTTTTTAGTGCTACTATGCCTTGCTGATTAGTGGCTTCTTTTTTCTCATAAAGCGCTTCAAGTTGACCGCCGTATTTACGCTTGAGTGCAGGTCTTAATCTTTTGCGGACACTCGATAGTAATCCATTCACTTGCGTAAATGGTTCATACTCTATGATAAAGTCTCTGGGTACTTCAAATGATTTGAGTTCCTCTTTTTGAGCCACTTTATTGAGCTCGTCTCTGATGAAGTTATTTATCTGTGCGTCGGTTGCTTTTTGTGAGAAATGTTGATCCAGTAAGGACTCCTCGATTACCACTACTGCTACCAAATAGGACCGCTGAGAATTACCATAGACGTAGATCTGTTTGATCAGGGCACTGCCTGCTTCGTATACTGTGCCCAGTGCGCCTACTGCTACATATTCTCCTTGAGATAACTTGAGAACATCTTTTCGTCGATCGATAACAACAATGTGATCTTCTCCTCTTTCTTCTACTATATCACCAGTACATGAGTAGCCATCTTCATCAAACAAGGCCGCTGTCACTTCTGGCTGTTTATAATATTCTTTAATTCCAAATTTCGTTTTGACACATAACTCACCTCTCGGATATGGCTGATCTGATGTGTAGTAACCCAACTCTGGCACATCTCGTAATCTATAATCCAAGACATTAGATCGATCTATCTTATCCTCGTAAGTCAACCCTCCTGTACCTGACTCTGTATTACCATAGCCTTCGACCATCAATACATCAAAACAGTCTTTCATAAAGTGCTGGACTTTAGCTGATGTAGGGGCAGAACCAAACACGATGCAAAGCAAGCGATCACCTAGATAGCTTGATCTCATTTCTGATTTGACCTGAGATTCTATTTCTTCTCGAGTTAAACCGTTCTTTCTTACTTTCTTGGCAACTTCATTCTGATAGTGCTGATGAATCAATTCAAATATCCTGGGGAACAGAGACAAGAAAGTGGGCCTCGCTAATCTGATGTCTTCAAGCAAAGTAGATAGGTCAGGTTTCAAAGTAAAGTAACCAGTTCCTCCACAAGCCATGATGCTGATGATGTTACTGCGCCCCATGATGTGGTTCTGCGGGGCTAGATGCATAGTGATCCTTGGTAGTGATGATTTTCTTCCACTCCAGGTCTCTATGACAGCCTTCCTTCTGATGACTGCTCCCTTAGGTTTTCCTGTGCTTCCTGACGAATGAAGAATCGCCGTACGTTGTTCATGATCATTATCATCGGCTGGGAGATATGACCAGTCTTTATCTTTTCCTATCTCTATTAATTCTGAGATACTAAAAAGGTGTTTGCCCTGTGCTTCAACCTTTCGTTTCGCCTCATCGACTTGCTTTCTTTCAGCATCGACTTGGCTATCATAATTAAAGACGATGATCTGTCTTACGGATGGCTGCTGTATTCCAAGCTCCACAGCTAAGGAAAGATCATCTATAGTAGCCCCGATAGCGACAGGTTCGATATTAGCAACCATCTCACTGAGGTCAGCACCAGAGGTATTGCTCTGGACAGGTACAGTGGTAGCCTTAGCATAAGCACATGCCATATCCAGCGACGTAAAGTCGATATCAGAAAAACCAATGATCATCACAAAATCTTGAGGCTTGACTAAACAAAGATCCTCCGTCCGCCAAGCCATAGAAATGGCTTTGATTCTGTCATGAAATTCTCGATAGGTGATGGTGCTATAGGATGGAAGGTAGCGACGTATATGTTGATGAGTTGTTGGGTCAAGTATTACGTCATACGCTCTTTGTCCCATCGCAGGTCTATCCGCATAACCATCTAAAAAGACGCCGATGACTCTGTCCAGTGTTAGATCTTCAGCTAAAGCCCGTTCTCTCACTTCCTCATCAGGTATTAGAGCCGATATTTGTGGATCTCTTTCACTAAGAGCCATCAACCTCGTACCATATCTCCTTTTGGGACTAATGGGTTTTTCTATCGTAGCCATGTTCTGTAGTGAGATTCTTAATTAATAATAAAGTCCTGGTCGCTGTATTCTGTCATGCAGTAACCATTCTCTACCAGTTCGGCTTCCTTGAGCAAATACGGATTATATATTTCTTGAAAGATAGGATTTTGTCGTCTCTAAACATGTAGTTGTGCCCTCAAATAATTGATCATTCAGGAGACCGCATTGAGAGGTGAGTCAAAGAACATTGTTCGGACTATTATTCGTCATGCGAGAATCATTTCGACAATAATTATGGTGATGATTTAGTATGGCTGAATCATTAATATTCGTTAGAATCACATTCATTGATTCCGTTAATAAAATGTCATCAAGTGACTTTAACATAGGGAGGCAGAAAAGCCAAATTGATTACTAGATTAGATGCGTGATGGATGAAGAAGAATAGTGTGAAAAAGGTCATTTATATAATGAGTAAGAAAGACTAGAACTTATGAATATTAACAATAGAGTTTCAATAGAAATAGAAAATCATGTCGCGGTCGTGAAGCTCAACAGACCTGACAAGATGAATGCCTTAGATATATCAATGTTTAAGTCCATTATAGAAGCGGCAGAGACAGTTGATAAAAATGCGGAAGTGAGGGTAGTCGTCTTAACAGGAGCTGGAAGGGCATTTTGTGCTGGGATAGACTTATCGAACTTTCAAAGTAGCGGCAGCTCTGAGCTTCAATCTTTAGAAACACGTACTCATGGTGATGCTAATATGTGGCAGCAAGCCGCATATGCTTGGAGGAATCTATCTGTACCAGTTATAGCTGCAGTTCATGGAGTGGCATTTGGAGGAGGATTACAAATTATGCTTGGGGCAGATATCAAGTATATCACTGGAGATACCAAGCTAAGTGTGATGGAAATGAAGTGGGGTTTGATACCCGATATGGCAGGTACTCAACTCATGCGTCATTCGGTTCGAGATGATATTATCAGAGAGTTAACTTATACAAACAGGGTATTCTCGGGAGAGGAGGCGGTAGAGTATGGTTTCGCTACACATGTATCTGAGGCCCCACTTGCTGAAGCCATGAAACTTGCAGAGGAGATAGCGAGTAAAAGCCCTAGTGCTATGGTGAAAGCCAAAAAAGTATTGAATGCTGCTCCTTACACGAGCCTTGCTGATGGATTGTTGATGGAGAGTATCGAGCAAGATGCAATTATGCAAAAGAAAAATCAATTAGAAGCAGTCTATGCTGGCATGCAAAAAAGACTTGGCAAATTTGAAAACTATAGAGAATAAAAGGTTTGATTGTTTAACCTTCAGCTGATTGTATAACGGTAATATAGTTCATGCAATTACAAATCATAAGTCCATCTGACAATCAACGACGCAGAAGTGAATCCATCTGATAATCAAACCATTAATAAATAAAATTCAGTGAGTAAACTCTATCTAATTCGACACGCACAGGCTTCTTTTTTGTCAGATGATTATGACAATCTTTCAGATCATGGTCATGCTCAATCTCGTGTATTAGGAGATTACTTGATTAAGAAAGAGATTCAATTTGATCGGGTCTATGTTGGCCCATTGAAAAGACATCATCAGACCTACCAAAGAGTCAAGGAAGCGTATGTAGAAAATGGACATGATATCCCAAACCCAATTGAAATAGAAGAGCTCCGAGAATATGAAGGAATGGATTCTATGGAAACAGTCAGAGATCTCCTGGTTTTACATTATCCTCAGTTTAAAGACTGGTTTGAAGAAATGGATAAGCGACCTAATCATAGGACTAAAATGAAAATGGTGGTGTCTTATTTACGAAAGTGGGCGACTGATACTTTGGCTTTTGATCTTCCCGAAAAGGTACAGACCTTCGCACAGTTTAGAAATACCGCAGAGACTGGATTGAAAAAAATAATAGAGGACAATAAGAAGGGTAGGACTATCGCTGCTTTCTCCTCAGGTGGTTGTATCGCGGCTATGCTGGCTCATGTAGTAGGTGTTAAGGACCCAGGGAAGGCCATGGGGTTTAATCTAGTGATGTTGAACACAGCCATCTCAGAAGTCCTGTTTTCTGAAGGGAGATTAAGTCTTCAAACATTTAATACCCTTCCTCATCTAGGAGATGATATGATCACCACGATGTAAATACTGATACCTACACCTAACACCTAACACCTAACACCTAACACCTAATACCTAATACCTAATACTTCATACCTAATACCTAATACCTAACACCTAACACCTAACACCTAATACTTCATACCTAATACCTAACACCTAATACTTCATATGTATGCCTACTTGATCAAATGTCCACCATCAATAGGAAG
>CAZXIE010000009.1:21027-36630 GCA_964640065.1 uncultured Saprospiraceae bacterium | reverse complement strand
ACCTAATACTTCATATGTATGCCTACTTGATCAAATGTCCACCATCAATAGGAAGGTAATTACCGACCATAAAGCCGCCTGCTTTAGAACATAGATAAATCACCAAACCAGCAATATCCCGTGGATGGCCAATACGACCTACGGGAACAAATTTTGCAACCGCGTCCATATCCATATGGGATGTCATTTTACTTTCAAACACACCGGGGGCAATAGTATTTACAAGGATGTGTTCTTTGACTAAATCTCTTGCTAGTTGCTTGCCTAATTGAGCAATTGCGGCCTTGCTTGGCCCATAAGAGTAGGCGGAGATAGAGTCAGATGAAACAGCAGCTATAGAGCTGATCATGATAACTCGACTTGGGTCTTCTTGACTGGCTTTACCTTTAAGTAGAGGCAGTAAAGCTTGCGTCAAGAAGAAAGGAGATTTTACGTTGATGTCCATCACCTTATCCCAACCTTTTTCTGGGAACTGTCCGAGTGGCGCTCCCCAAGATGCACCTGCATTATTAATTAGAATATCAAGATGTGGTTCTAATTTCGAAAAAGCTTCAACTAAGGCCTCGATATTTTCCAACTTTGATAAGTCTGCAGGCAAGGCAACACACTCTCCTTGCTTCAAGGCATTCATTTCATCAGCTACTCGACTACAAGTGTCAGCTGACCGTGAGGAGATGTATACCTTTGCACCTGACTCAATCAGTCCTTGGGTGATCATGAGACCTATACCTCTTGAACCTCCTGTAACCAAGGCTACTTTACCATCTAATCGAAAAAGATCTTTTATCATTTTTATTTAATTGTTTTGTGGTTAAAATTTAATGTTTTGTAAGAATCATGTGTATTCTCGTGGCATCGATAACCCAATCTTCTTGTATAATATTTAAAAATTTTGATTTTTCGTTTTGCTGCTTTAATTATTTTATAAACAAAATTCATGAACCGCTTTAGAAATTCCTCTGTGCGAAATAGTATAAATGAATGAGGAGCATCCTTTAATTCTGTGAATTTCTATGTTCATTATATGCTTTTGCTTTAGATGTATGATATATACTAATTAAAAAATGTTTCACTATTAGAATTAATTGACGGTTATTAACTGAGAGTATATAGCCCAATCAAAAATTATTCATCTAGCAAGACATCTCATTAATTAAGATATGTTTAGCCAAATCAGTCATAGCTGTTACGGAAACACCAAATTTTTTCATCCGTTCATCTTTGGTCTGACCAGAAACATATCTATGATGTAATTGGGCCGCGACTATCGCTCCTTTCCAATATGCAAAAGCATGATACCAATCTATTCGCTCTAAAGAAAAGTCAGTAAACTCCTCATACATTTTCAAAATGAACGCTTTGTCAGGAAATGACTTGCTCAATGATACAGGAAGGTCATACTTGTCAAAATATGGTTCAGGCCAATAACTCAAAGTAGAACCAATATCCACCAAAGGATCTCCGAGTGTTGTCATGTCCCAATCGAAAATGGCAGTTACTGTATCGGGGTCATCAGCTTGAAATTGACAATTATCAGGTTTGATATCATTATGAATGATAGAGACGACCTGTGACTTAGGCATTGTGCTGGAAAGCATTTCAAAAATCTGATCCATATCGTTCCCATTATCAGATTTGACTAATTCCCATCGCCTTGACCAACCCCTTAATTGTCTTTCCAAGAAGCCTTCCGGTCTACCCAACTTGGTGAGGTCTGCTTTTTCTATATCAAGAGTATGTAACTCGGCCATCGCTTTGATCATAGCTGTGGTTATCCGCTCTTCAGCTCGATCGAATGGTTTGAAGCAATCAAGTATTTCAGTGCGAACGACAACACCAGTTTTACGTTCGACTACCACAAAGGGTGATCCTATGATGCTTTCGTCATCACAAAACAGAAATGCCCTTGGTGCTCGTGGAAATACCTTGTAGAGCTTGGAAAGCACTCGATACTCTCTCTTCATGTCATGTGCACCTGGAGCTATTTTACCAAAAGGAGGGCGACGCAAAACAAATTCCTGCTCTCCAAATTTCAATAAGTAAGTCAGGTTAGCATGGCCTCCATGAAATTGCAAAACTTCCATCTTTCCTTCTGTTTGCTCATGTAATTCTGAGCGTAGATGGATCTCGAGTTTATCCCAATCTAGTCCTTCTCCTTTTCTTACCTCTCTTGCGCTGTCTAGCATTTTTAGAAGTCTTAGGTATTAAGTATTAAGTATTAGGTGTTAAGTAACACCTCATCTCATATTTCTCTTTTTAGTCAATATGGAGCTTGTCAATAGTTTCATAACCTCTATTGCCTCTTTGTGTATTACTTCAAAATCATTTTCTGTAATGTAGTCGGTTGCACGCAGCAACTCTATCCAATAAATCGCTTCTCCAATTTCCTTTTGTCCTATTGAGAGTTTATGTATAAAATCTTTATCACTCTCCGCATTAAACGCTTCTCTAACCATCGCTCCTGGGTTAGTGCCTGCTCGAAGCAACTGCTTACTTAACACATACTCTTTCTTTTCTTTTACTAGATATTTATGAAAATTCACAATCCGAACTGCAAAAGCAAAAGACTTGTCCTTCAATGCACTCACGTTTTAAGTTTTAAGTATACCTGATACTACTTCATACCTATTTATTCATACATCAAATTACTTCATACCTGCTACCTCATACCTAACTACTACTTCATACCTGCTACCTCATACCTGCTACCTCATACCTAACACCTAACACCTCATACCTAACACCTCATACCATACATCTCATACCATACATCTCATACCTGATACATACCTAACACCTCATATCTCATACTTCATACCTAACACCTGCTACCTCATACTTCATACCTAACACCTGCTACCTCCTACTTCATACCTAACACCTCATACCTCATACCTCATACCTAACACCTACTACCTCATACCTAACACCTCATACCTACAACTTCATACCTCATACTTAAATTCCTATCTAGGTGACATCCTAATCGCACCATCTAATCGAATCACCTCTCCATTAAGCATTGGGTTTTCAACAATTGATTGTACCATCTTACCATATTCTGCTGGCTTACCTAATCGAGAAGGAAATGGTACTTGACTTTCTAAAGATTGAATGTTCTCATCAGACAGTCCTGCAAACAAGGGTGTCATGAACAATCCTGGTGCGATAGTTAGACATCTGATGCCTGATCTTGCTAAGTCTCTTGCGATAGGTAAAGTCATCCCTACTATTCCCCCTTTAGAAGCAGAGTAAGCAACTTGACCTATCTGTCCATCAAAGGCTGCAACACTTGCAGTATTAATGATCACACCTCTTTCTTCACCATCGATGGGCTCATTGCTTTGCATGATCTCAGCACATAAGCGAAGTACGTTGAAAGTTCCAATCAAATTGATCTTGATCACTTTTTCAAAAGCTGATAGTTCATGTGCTCCTTTTTTACCAACTGTTTTTTGACCTACGCCTATTCCTGCACAATTCACACAGATATGAACAGTGGCGAATTCTCTGACCACTCGAGCAAGGGCTTCTTTAACTTGACTTTCGCTTGTCACATCTGTTTTATCGAAGATCACTTTGTCTTTACCGAGTTCTTCTACTATAGCTTTGCCTCTTTCCATGTTTAAGTCCATGATGAGTGCCTTACCTCCGTTGGCTACGATATTTCTGACAGTCGCCTCTCCCAATCCTGAAGCACCGCCAGTTACTACGGCCACTTTGTTTTCTATGTTCATCTATTCCTATTTGTTTGAGCTATTAAATTTTGTTCTCTATAAAACTATGCCTCCATCTATGACCAATTGGTTGCCTGAAACATAACTTGAAAAGTTGAAGAATCTATAGTTTGACCAAATAGATCATCATTGGTGGAGCCTACTGGGAGTATGTTATGATCCAATGGGATCCCTGAAGTCAGACGACAATCATATCACTACGTTCATGATCCAATTCGCGATACATTATAGCAAGCATGCTTACTAAAAGTATGCTCTCTATGTCAAGGTGTTTCAGACCTACGATAGTCGTCATTGGTGGAGCCTACGGGATTCGAACCCGTGACCTCTTGACTGCCAGTCAAACGCTCTAGCCAACTGAGCTAAGGCCCCTGCATGATGCGGAGCCCAAGATATAATCTTTTATAAAACGAGAAAAAGGCGGAGTCTCAATTATGAGCTACTTCTTCCGACTAGTCTTCACCTTCCATCTTCCTACCCATCTGACTTCTACACCTTGGAAGTCGAGGATCTCATAGCATACACCAGCTGTACATTGAGGTCCACCTCTTCGGGTACCAAGGAATGCCTGAAAAGTATGTTGATAGGAAGGAGTATACCGTATTGTACTGCCTAAGTAGAGTTTAGAACTTTTATCAGCATCTCGGAAAAATGGATCACTACTCAAGTCGCCTAATACAGATACGAACAGTTTGGATTTAATCTTTAATCCCAAGAGAGGGGATAGGTTATATACGCTAGCACCATTTCTGTCAAAAGTTTGATATTCTATCTCTGGTAGTAGTCTGAGATCTTTAGATATCGCAAAGTCTGTATATAGGCCTATCGTAAATCGATTCTCTTCTCGCTTAAATGGATCTATACTATAGTCGATAAAAGCCTTATAGTCAAAAGATTCACTTAGTGACGAGACGATCTCGAAAAAATACTGTCTGAAAGTTGTAGTCGTGCTGCCAAAAGGATTAGTGGCGAGCGAGTGATTGAGATTGAGGACAGTACCGTTATCGAAGTTATAGAAAAGATCGATCTGATATCCTGACTCTTCCTGAGGATCTGAGACGTGGATACTTCGATTCAGTGTTCTATACGTTTGTTGTTTGATAGCAGCTGGGGGCTCGTTGATACCGACGCCTAAGAAGAAGTCATCATAGTTCTTGTACTCCACAGAAAAACTAAAATTGCCTGTGAACCCGCTAAGACCAGCGTACAGCGCTCTGCTGTCATTGTTAGTACCCAGCGCATATTCTCCAAAGTAATTGAGTCCCTTAGTGATCTTACCACTCGCCCCTACACTGAAGTAGTAGCGATCTTGGACACTTCCCACTCCAGATCCATCAGAGATCCTCATGGCGATGACTTCGGCTTGGTGACCTTTGATATACTTGAAGTTAGAGGATAGAGCAGATATAAGATCCGTGCGTCTATCTGTACGATCAAATACTGGAGGCAAGGTATTATTAAGCACGTCTCCATGGAGAGCATGGATAGTGAACTTCTTAGTTCTATACTTTACTGATGCACCAAGGATATCTCTGTGGAAGTAGTTGCGAGATCTAAAACCTTGATCCTCGAGCAACGCTCCAGGAAACTCGAAAGACCTGAGTAATACTCCCTTGCCAAGTGTCTCATAGATGTTACCCACCTTGATGTCCCACTTCTTCTTTTTATATCCCAGTCTGACTTGAGAAAGATCTAGATATCCGCGTCCATCGAACGTCGTGTGAAATTGCTCTATGGTTGCTTCCGCACGCCAAGCCTTCTGTCTATAGCTGATCTCAGCTCGATCGTAGAGTGATGGAAAAGGATCGGCAGTCTCTCGCGGGAGTTTTCCATACTGTGTCTCAAGAAGATGGGAGATCTGTAGTTGAGCACTCAGCGCTCCTCCACCCATGAGTAATAATAGCAGTACTATGTACTTGCGGACTTCATTCACACCCATCATAGTACTTTCCAGAGCTTACTTAAGCTGTGATACAATAAAATCTTCTATTTCGTGCTCATCACCAGCACTGAATCCCTCGTGCACATATACTACCTCGTTGTCACTATCTAGGACGATAAGGGTAGGGAAGGCTTGATACTGATAGTCATTCATGACTTCGCAGTTGATGTCTTTCAGTATCGTATAGTCGATGTCGAGATTATGAGCTACAGCAGGCACCTGAGATATACTTCTCGGTCCATCACAGCTGATACCTACCATAGCTAATCCTTCATCTTTATACTTGTTATAGATCTTATTCAGCTTAGGCATGGCCTTAGTACATGGTCTACACCACGTAGCCCAGAAGTCTATAACTGTGATCTTATCTCCTTGCACCTCAGAAAGACTAAGGGGCTCGTTTTCAAGATCATCAAGTGTAAAGTCATCGATCACCTGACTTTGGCAAACCATCACTACTAGACAAAATGCCGCAAGGCAGATAAATCGACTGAACTTCATATTTCTTATTTTATCTTAATAAATCTGCGATGACGTCTATCGCCTCTTGTAGCCTTCCAGAAACTCTCGATGGGCTTCGGTATACGATATCACCTTCTCTATTCACAACAACCATTCGGTCAAAAGTAGTACCGAAGTCTCTAGCCATCTCAGCCCCAAGTCTTCCTACAGGGAAAGAGATACCCGTAACATCTATAAAGTTATCTACTTCTGCATCTCTCTGATTCCACTGATCTGCTCCGATCATCGCGAAGTTTTCATTTGTGATGAACTCTTGGTGAACCATAGATTCTATGTCAGGACCTGCTCTCTGGCAAGGAGGGCAATCAGCACCAAAGAAGAAGATAGCTAAGACCTTATCTTCAAATTGGTTAGTCTGTAAAGTTTCTCCAGATGTAGTCTGTATCGAAAAATCTGGAGCAGGAGTAAAGTTGCTAACTACTGTGGGAGTTGTCGGGCTTCCCGCAGGACCATCTTCTTCTGCAGAACAAGAACCCAGCAATACAACCGCCGAGAGGAGGAATAAGAAATTTAAGTATTTCATGCTTTTTCTTTTAAAGTATACACCCTTCTATACAAGAGAACGCACATTATGGTTGCCCGATATGTTAAGAATATCTTTAATTTTAAGAGTAATCGACGCTGTTTTTACCACTCACTTACGTAAATGCTTCTTTTGTTCAGCTTTTGACAAGAACTAAAGAGCATCATTAAGCAAGTTTTCCAAAAAACTCCTTCAGTCTTCGGCATGCTTCTACGAGCTTTTCTTGAGATGCTGCATATGAGAACCTCATACAGTTAGGAGCTCCAAATGCTGCACCTGCGACAAGCGCGATATGCGCCTTGTTTAATATCGCCTCTGCGAGGTCATTGGAGTCTTTGATGACTTGACCTTCATATGACTTGCCATAGTATGCACTCACATCAGGAAATATGTAGAATGCTCCTTCAGGAACACTCAGCTTGATTCCTTCGATCTCCCTAAGTTGTCCTAAGACGTATTCTCGCCGTCCTAGAAAAGTGCGCATCATATCCTGGGTGAAGAGTGGCGCTGTGATCAATGCTTCAGCTGCAGCTTTCTGACCGAAGGCAGAAGCTCCGGAAGTCACCTGACCTTGGATCTTAGCACAAGCCTTGGCGACATATTCTGGTCCTGCCATATAACCCAGTCTCCATCCAGTCATCGCAAATCCTTTTGACATACCATTAACGATGATTGTTCTTTCCCTTACAGCGTCAAACTGCGCGATGCTCTCATGCACACTGTCAAATACGATATGCTCATAGATCTCATCCGAGATGATCAATACATTATCATGTGGAGCCAGTACTTCTGCCAAGGTTGCTAGTTCTGTCTTAGTATAGACTGAACCCGTTGGATTACTTGGAGAAGAGTACAAGACAAACTTCGTCTTGTCCGTGATAGCTCCAGCAAGTGCTTCAGCACCAACTTTGTAATCTTCTTCTACTCCAGCACTAAGTATGACGGGTACACCTCCCGCTAACTTTACGATCTCGATATAAGAGACCCAGTATGGGGCGAATATGATCACCTCATCTCCAGGATTAAGAAGCGCTTGGCATAGATTATAGATAGTCTGCTTGGCTCCATTAGACACTACGACGTTAGCCGGTGTAAAGGTGAGACCATTATCTCTTTTAAGTTTTGTACAGATGGCTTCTCTCAGTTCCATAAGTCCAGGGACAGGTGTATAGTGTGTATACCCATCGTCGAGGGCTCGCTTGGCAGCATCTCTTATAAATTCTGGAGTATCAAAGTCAGGTTCGCCAACACTAAGACTGATGACATCATGGCCTTCAGCTTTTAGATTTCGAGCAAGCTGAGACATTTTGAGAGTAGCTGATTCCTTAAGATTAAGTACAGTATCAGACAACATATTTGTAGACATACCTTTTTTCATTTTGATGACTATCGCAAAAGTACAGATTAGTTCTGCTCATATATATCATATTGGATCTAAAATAGATTTCTTTGTGTCTCGATCATCTAAGCGAGATATCAAGTAACTATGGAAGCAGCACCAGAGACTATACAAATCTTCGTCACAGGAGGCACCTTTGATAAAGACTATAACTTCATCACAGGTGACTTGTACTTTAAGGATACACATCTACATGATATGATGTCAAGAGGACGGTGCAACTTACCTGTAGATATCAAAACCCTGATGATGGTAGATAGCCTAGATATCACTGATAGAGAAAGGCAGATCATCGCTTATAATTGTCAGAGCAGTCCTCATGAGAATATAGTCGTCACGCATGGGACTGATACGATGACTGTCACAGGGCAGTATCTAGTTGATCAACAGATAAAGGATAAGACGATCGTATTGACAGGGGCGATGATACCATACGCTTTTGGGTCATCATCTGATGGATTTTTCAACCTTGGATCAGCTATGGCATTTGCGCAAGCGTTACAACCTGGCGTATACATATGTATGAACGGACGCTACTTTGACGTTGATAAAGTAGAGAAAAATCGCTCTACGGGATATTTTCAGATGAAGAGTAACTGACATATGTTAACCCTTAAAAGTGTGTAGAATACATATAAAAATAGCCTTATATGTATTGTATTTACTACTTTTGGGGATTGTCGCTCTATGACCTGTAAAGGTGTGAGTGGCAAGATTCATCTTGGAGCTCACCTCGTAGAGAGGAATTTTGATAGTATATTAATATCCAAGATGAAAATGTTGATTATCAGTAAGTTATACAAATCGAGTCTCATGAATAAATTCTTGATATCTCTTCTCCTGCTCACCTTAATACACGTATCTCAAGTACATGCTCAGGAAGCAGAAGATAATACAGGTATCACGGTTAGGGCCTTACTTCTAGATTATCAGACATTTAATGGAGGAGAATTTGGTGCCTTTAATTCGTACCACCACGGATTTGAGATCGGTTATCTGAAGAAGATTCAGGATCGCGTTTACCTGTCAGTACCATTGAGACTAGGTGTTATACAGCAAGTGACTGACCTGCCAGATCTTAACCGACTTACAGCAGGACTAGATGCTAGGATCAACTATCACCTGAGCTCTAACGACCGCCCTATAGTGCCGCATGTACTTGGTGGCGTGGGATATGTCTTTGAGCAAGGCGGAGAAAGTAATATACAAGTGCCCGTAGGATTTGGTCTCAACTTCAGACTTCATGATCGAGCATTTTTGACATGGCAGTCAGAGTTTAGATTTGCTCTTGCCGATGATCGCAATAACTTTCAACATGGTATAGGACTTACTTACTATCTCGGTCCTCGAAAAGAGTCAGAAGAGAAGATTCCTCTCAAAGATGAGATGGAGCCAGAAGAGATCGCGGGAGAGTTAGATACGGATGAAGATGGTATCATAGATGAACTTGACCTTTGCCCTCAAGAAGCAGGACTAGCGAGTCTAGATGGATGTCCAGATACAGATGAAGATGGTATACCAGATTATAAAGACTTGTGCCCTGAGAAGTTTGGAACAATCGTACTCAAGGGATGTCCTGATACAGATGGAGATGGCGTATCCGATATAGATGATGAGTGCCCAAGCATGCCGGGAAGCATCAACAATAGTGGTTGTCCTGATAACGATGCAGACAGCGATGGTATACCTAACGACTTAGACAGATGTCCTACAGTAGCAGGACCCGCCTCTAACGGTGGATGTCCAGAGACTGATACAGATGGTGATGGTACACCTGATAATGTAGACGAATGCCCAGATGCCTTAGGCCCAAAAAATACCTTAGGATGTCCTGATCAAGATGAAGATGGTATCCGAGATATCGATGATAGATGTCCTTCGGTACCAGGTTCTGTTACTAACAATGGTTGTCCAGATGCTGACGTAGATTCTGATAATGACGGAGTACCAGATAACATAGATAAGTGTCCTAACAGAGCTGGATTATCCATCTATGCGGGTTGCCCAGATACAGACGGTGATGGTATCGATGACAGCAGAGATGCTTGTCCAAATGAAGCAGGTATAGCTTCTAATCGTGGATGTCCACAAGCGGAAGTACCAAGTAGAGAAGTACTTCAAGATATAGATACAGATGGCGATGGTGTCTTTGATGCACAAGACAGATGTCCAGGAAGACCAGGTCTAGCTATCTACGATGGTTGCCCAGATACAGATGGTGATGGTCTTGATGATAGCCGTGATAGATGTCCTAATAGTGCAGGACCTGTAGATACCCAAGGTTGCCCTCAGGTGTCAGCAAGTGATAGACGTATACTTCAGATCGCTATGAGATCTGTGCAGTATGAGACTGCCGCATCCTCGATCAAGAGCGAGTCCTTTAACATACTTCGTCAGATCGCTCAGATCATGGAGCGTTACCCTGATTTTGACTTGACGATAGAAGGCCATACTGATAATCAAGGAGGCGCAGATGATAACTTGAGATTGTCTCAGGAGCGAGCGAGAGCGTGCTACACTTTCTTATTGAATAGTGGTGTAGAGGCAAGTCGTATGACTCATACAGGATTTGGTGAGGGACGACCGATAGCCAGCAATGAGACTGTCAGTGGTCGTACGCTTAACCGTCGAGTAGAGTTCGCCCTGGTGCCTCGTCAGTAAGATCTTTCCACTTTCGTAAATGAATGAATAGGAGAGTCAATATTTTTTGATGCCAATCTTTCAGCCATAGACTTCAGTAATAATCTGGTAGCAAAGGTTCTGTTTTGCATAGAACAATCTTTACCTTATTAGCCTAACTCAATTGTAAATGAGAAATTTAGGCCCCGTAGTTATATTTCTTTTGGCGATTCTAGCGAGTAGTTGCCAATCTGAAAAAGTCTCAAGAGATTGGACATCTTTTGTTCAAACCATCGATTTGCGAGCAGATACAACCAAGAGCTTTAGAGTTGTTGCCCGTGTTAAGGTTGTTACAGACGACGATCGTGCAAGTGCTGGTCTCTGGGCGAGAGTAGATAATAAGGAGGGTTCAGGCAATGGATTTTTTGACAACATGGGTGATCGACCTATCACGTCTGATGAGTGGACATCTTATACTATCGAAGGAACGATAAATGCTAAATCAAAAAACTTAAACTTTGGTGGCATCTGTTATAATAATGGGCAATTTTATTTTGACCATTTTGAGGTTTTCATAGAAGACGCTGAAGGAGTTTTTCAGTCAGTCGATATTGAAAACCCGAGCTTTGAAAGCAACATCAAAGGTGGGATGATGCCAGGGCCAGGGTGGCATCATGGTATAGGTAGAGCGGGAGCTCAGATTATAAAAGAATTTTCTTTCTCTTCAGTAGAAGATGCCACTGACGGAGACTTGGCAGTATTGCTGGAGGGGACAGGAATCTCTGAACAGTCAGCAAAGCTTGATAAAAAGATTCCCAACGTTGGATTGTTCATCGTATTGATACTTCTTTCAGTATTCATTGTGTCTCTGATGACTCATGTTTCCTCAACTGAGGTTGACAATTGGTCCAATTTCAGCAAGTATGGATTTAGGTTCTCTTTTCTGTACTTCCTACTTTATATCGTGCTCAATAATAATGGCACTTACCCATTTTTTAATGAGGTATTTGGGTGGCTACATCGTCTATTAGAAACTCAAGTTCTTTCGTTTGGGAAAAATGTTTTGGGTCTAACAGATCGGATCAATACGTCTCCCAATGGAAGTGGCGACACCACTTTCAATTACGTTGTGATGTTTGCCATCTTCTTCGCTTCTCTTATCGGGTCTGTAATATGGTCGCTCATTGATCGAAAAAGAAAAAACTACGGGACGTTGTACTACTTACTCACAACAGCCATAAGATATTATGTTGCTTTGATGCTTATAAACTACGGACTGTTTAAAGTTATACAACTTCAATTTCCTGAACCTTCTCTGTATAGATTGATAGAACCTTATGGAGAATCTTCTCCTATGGGTTTGGCTTGGACCTTCCTTGGTTATTCTAAAGGCTATAACATGTTTATGGGGATAGCAGAACTATGCGCTGGTCTATTATTATTTAGGCGGACTATGATTTTGGGTGCGGTTATCACAGTTATGACAACTATGAATGTTATGGCCATCAATTACTTCTTTGATGTCCCTGTTAAGGGTCTTTCTACTCACCTCTTTATCATGGCCATGTTTCTCTTATCCAGAGATATATGGAAGGTCCTAAAATTTTTACTCTCGGATAGTCCGGTTGAAAAACTGACATTGATTCCAAGACCTCTTCAAAATAAAAGATTAAATATGGCCCTTGTAGTACTTAAGATTTCTCTCCTGATCTATGTTTTTCAAGGTGGGGTAAAAGAGATATTGGAGGCTGAAAAGCAGTATGGGTCAAAAGCGCCTAAAACCCATATGTATGGTCTATATAAAGTAGATAGTTATATGGTCAATGGCGATACACTTTTTGATTATAGGAGTGATCTATTGTGGAAAGACATTCGTATAGAATATGAAGGTTATGCTCATGTTCGAAAAATGAATGAAAATACTACTACATATTATATCGATATAGATACTATAGGAAATGAGATAGAATTCATCTCTAGGAGTGATGCTTCAGAGACATTTGATTTTCACTATATGAAGACGGATACGACGCTGAACTTTAACTACATCATCAATACTGATACAATTGTTGGTACCTCAAAGCGCCTGGGTCGAGATGACTTCCTGTTGACCAGTAGAGGATTTAGATGGGTCAATGAACAACCTTATAATAGGTAAAGGCTAGAACCCAGGTAATATAGTTCTGGATTACGGAATTTCTCTTGCAGGTAGACTTTATAGCTTAGCTCATTTTTTTACTGGAGGCTATTGTTCTTTCAGACAATTAACTTTTTAGTGTAAAAGAACATTTGCGAAAGCGGGAACTATACTGTCGTCGACCTCATGTGATACGAGATACCAAACATCCTGAGCGCATATCTGAAGTTAATAAGGATACTTTAAAAGAGTTCTTATAGTCTCAAACCTTTGAGCCCCTGCTTTATTTACCTTTGTAGAGTTAGAAGAAGGTATGGAAGTATCCGCGAGAACCAGTGAACAGCTAGAGCTGCTGAAAATATTGGAGATAGTATCTGGTTATGCCAAAGGAGAAAATGGGAAGGCCAGATGCAAGTCTATATTGCAGCTAGACAGTCTGCAAAGTCTTCAGGCTGAGTTACTACAGACAAAGGACATCGTAGAGATGATCTCCGAGAGTGAGATCTTTAGTCTCTTTCCCTATGAGGATGTAAGCGAGGATCTATACATGCTTTCTAAAAATGGATATGTCCTCGATGTCGAGGCAGTACATCGTATCCTTGATGTGCTTCGTAATTATGACGGATTTATCAAGCACTTCTCTAAGGCCAGAGTAAGCACATATCCATATGTTTATCAGCTCGGATATGTCGAAGGGTATACATCTGATCCTATAGATAAGATCCTCAGAGTATTTGACGAAGAAGGACAGGTTAAGCCTGATGCTTCACCGGAGTTAATCCGTATCCACAGTAAGATCAGGAGTACAGAGCGGGAAGCAGATAAGAGATTTGGCGAACTGCTACTGCAGTATAAAAAAGCTAACCTCCTATCCGATACAGAAGAGACGCTGCGCAATGGGCGAAAAGTACTGGTCCTTCCTGTAGAACATAAGCGCAAGATCCCGGGTGTCATCCACGATCAGTCCGCGACCGGAAAGACGGTGTATATGGAGCCACAGGATCTCATGATACTCAACAATGAAGTTCTTTCACTGCAGAATGATCTGCGTGCTGAGATCTACAAAGTACTGAAGACCTTGTCTGAAGACTTAAGAGGTGATGGCGCTGTCATCATGATGTGCTACGAGAAGCTAGGTCTCATAGATGCGGTTAGAGCAAAAGGTGTCTTCTCTCATAAGATCGAGGGAGTACTACCAGAGCTAGATGACAAGTGCTCGCTGAGTCTAAAGGGTGTAAAGCATCCCATCCTCTATCTACAAGAGTTAGACGGAGGAGCAAAGACGATACCCTTTGATCTGAATCTCAAAGGAGATAATCGCATGCTACTCATCAGTGGTCCTAACGCAGGGGGGAAGTCCGTAACCCTCAAAGCGGTTGGCTTGATCCACCTTATGTTATATCATGGTCTGCTAGTACCTGTAGAAGAGAAAAGTAAGATGAGCATCTTCTCCCAGATATTTACAGATATCGGGGATCAGCAGTCGATCGATGAAGGTCTGAGTACCTATAGCTCTCACCTCACTAATCTGAAGGTCATCCTCGATGAGGCTGATAATAAAAGTCTCGTACTCTTGGATGAGATCGGCAGTGGAACTGATCCCAAGCTTGGAGGGGCGATAGCAGAAGGTATCCTTAGAGGGCTGATCGCTAAGAAGTGCATCGGTATCGTAACGACTCATTATTCTGAGCTGAAGATATTTGCCTTCAGACAACAAGGCATCGTCAATGGAGCCATGCTCTTCGATAAAGAACATCTGATGCCAACGTATAAACTCAAGGTCGGAAAGCCAGGTAGTTCTTATGCATTTGAAGTAGCTAATAAGGTTGGTCTTGATGATCGTGCCATCAGATATGCGCGAAAGAAGGTAGGCAAAAAAGAAAATGAAGTCGAAGATCTCTTAGTCGATCTCCAGGAAGGTAAGGCCATCCTAGATGAACAGCTGAAGTGGTTAGATGACGAGCGAGCACGACTTGATAAGTTGGTGAAGAACTATGAGACGCTTTCTAAGGAGTTTCAAGTCAAGCGAAAGAAACTCCAAATCCGAGCGAAAGAGATCGAGCTTAAAAATACGAACCTTGAAAGCCACGCTCTTCAAGAAGTCATCAACAAACTCGAGAAAGAAAAGAATCTCGAAAAGGCCCGCAAGAAGAAGAAAAACGCACTACAAAAACGAGCTCAGGGATCTGAGCAAATAGTGGAGCTAAAGAAAGAGATCCTAGCTGAAAAAAGAACTGACGAGATCATTAATCCTGGAGACTATGTAAAGATGATCGACGGGGATATGAGTGGTGAAGTGCTAGAGGTGAAGGGTGATAAGGCTAAGGTCCTCTTTGGTATCATGCAGATGGAGGTGGCCCTAGCAGACGTAACCCTTGCTAATGCACACCTAGAGTTCAATCGCAACAAATATGTCAATGTCAAGGGTGTAGCTTTCGAATCTAACTTTAGTCCTAAACTCGATATCAGGGGATATAAGATGAACGATGCTGAAGCAACGCTAGATGTCTTTTTTGATAAGGCTATACTGAACAATGTCCGTACCCTAGAGATCGTCCATGGGAAGGGGAGTGGTAAGCTCCGCGGTCTCGTTATCTCGAAAATGAAAGAATACAAAGACCTCCAGTCGTACTATCATCCAGCTGATGAACAAGGAGGAGATGGAGTTACTTTCATCAGGATGTAGAGATTTCTTGAGCCGTATTCGTTCTATAATCGGCTCAT
>CAZXIE010000009.1:0-20927 GCA_964640065.1 uncultured Saprospiraceae bacterium | reverse complement strand
CTTTCATCAGGATGTAGAGATTTCTTGAGCCGTATTCGTTCTATAATCGGCTCATGTTATAGATACATTTGAGCCGTAAGTATTGATTAATCGGCTCAGAAGATCTACCTTAGTGAGCCGTAAAGTGTTATGAATCGGCTCAGAAAGATATACAATTGGCAGAAGAATGGATGGCCTCACTTCGTTTATGATGAGGAGGCGGTCATACCACTGGTGATGGATTATCATCGCTTATCTGGACAGAACCAAGGACTCATCAAGGGGGTTACATCTGAAGATGCTATCGAAGCATCTATCGATCATATGATAGAAGAAGCGCTTAAGACCTCCGCTATAGAAGGGGAGTATCTCGATCAGGAAGATGTGCGATCTTCACTCAAGAAGCAGTTAGGTTTATTTGGGGAAGAAGTACAGGTGAAGGACCAAAGAGCCATAGGCGCTTCGGAGCTGATGCTCGCATGTCGAGATGCTGCTTCCACTCGACTTACACAGAAGATGTTATGTGCATGGCATACCATGATCATGAGAGGTACGGTCGGTGTACGTGTAGGTGGCTATAGAAAGCATGCAGACCCGATGCAGGTCGTGTCGGGAGCTCTGGGCAAGCAAAAGATACATTTTGAGGCACCACCATCTAAGGATATACCGAGCGAGATGAGAGCCTATCTCAAGTGGTACAAGGAGTCTGGTAGCGATGAGCAACTAAGAGTGAGACTATCACCTATACGATCTGGACTTGCTCATATCTACTTTGAGTCACTTCATCCTTTTGAAGATGGTAATGGGCGCATCGGCAGAGCGATATCTCTCAAAGTTCTATCTGAAGGACTCAGTACTCCCTTGCTGCTTAATCTATCAAAGATGATAAGCGAGCATAAGAAGGAGTACTATGGTCAGCTAGAGAGAACTCAGAAGAAGCTTGACGTGACGGAGTGGTTACTCTTCTTTATCAAGATGATCGTACTCGGACAGGAAGATGCTAACCAAGCGGTCATCTATACTTTAGAGCTGAAGAAATTTTGGAAGGAGCGTAGTGGCCTACTTAATAAGAGACAAGCTAAAGCCATCAGACGGATGACGCGAGATGGGAGAGATGGGTTCGAAGGAGGAATCAATGCACGAAAGTACATGTCGATCACCAAGGCTTCTAAAGCCACCGCGACTAGAGACCTTCAGGACCTTTTGAGTCAAGGTCTCCTATCAAGATCTGGGCAAGGAAAAAGTACTTCTTACACCTTACATATCTGACCTTAATGTAAAGGGACTCACACTCTTTTTTTTCAAAGTAGTAAAAGCCGTGGCGTTTTGCTTTATAGTAATAAAATGAAATATTATTAGGATAATTAGTTGCTAATTGTAATTAACCTTACATAACTAGTGCTATACCATGATAAAATTTGGAGGATAATTCCTATCCTCGCATGGTATTATATTATAAACCAAATATTCTTAGAAATGCAAAACCTACAATGGCTTACAGCCTTATTTATCACTTCATTATTTCTGCTTTCGTGTAGCGAAGAGCAAGAAGATCCGGGTTTAGGCTTGGAAGAATTTGCTGAGACAGCCCAGTTAATCCAATTCGAAAATAGTGGCGAACCAGTGACAGATCAGAAGATTCTTGATTTGGTCAAGAGCCTTGAGATCGACAATGGCTCTATAACTCGGAAAATTATGCATTATCCCGATGGTACAAGTCAGGAAAAGATCATCGTAGGCGGAGATATCGCCTTGACAATAGAAGAACTACAAGATATGAGTAAGGAAGCATCTATAGATGAGAAGCAATACCGCACTAATAACCTTGTAACAGGAAGTAACAGAACTATAGACATCCTCGGCTTTACTGGAAGCGGACAAGGTCTAAGTAATCGTGCTCGAAATGGACTTAGAGATGCAGTGACTAACTATAACCGGATCAACGGAGTCTCCTTGAACTTCAGACTAACATTTGGTTCTAGTCAATCGGCTATCAACAATGCGGATATGGTTATATTCGATGATTCGATTAATGAAAATGGTAGTGGAGGAGTTGCTGGATTTCCAAGTGGAGGAAGACCGAACAAGTTCGCGTCTATATTTAATCTAGGAAGCTTTAGCAGAAATGTACATGAGCATGTGATCACTCACGAGATAGGCCATTCTGTAGGACTTCGTCACACTGACTGGTTTAATAGAGCTAGCTGCGCTAATGGATCAAATGAAGGACAAGCCGGTGTTGGAGCTATCCATATATCTGGTACACCTACTGGTAATGATGGAACATCACTTATGAATGCATGTTTCTCATCTACTGAAAATGGAGAGTTTAACCGGAATGATAGAAGAGCCTTAAGAAGAATTTACTAGTAGCTCATTTATTCAATCTATAGAAAAAAGGAGGTTCTAACTGTTCGGTTATAACCTCCTTTTTTTGTGTCTCTATATAATAGGTTAAGTGGTATGCATAATTGATATTTGCGCAAGCGTAAAAACGAGCTAATACATGTCAGATAAGAAAGTCATCTTTTCGATGGAAGGAGTCACGAAGACTTATCCACCCAAGAAGCAGGTACTCAAGAATATATGGCTATCCTTTTACTACGGAGCTAAGATCGGCGTGCTCGGTCTCAATGGATCTGGGAAGTCGAGCCTATTAAAGATTATCGCAGGTCTGGATACCAACTTCGAGGGTAAGGTCAGCTTCGATCAAGAATATAAGATCGGTTATCTCGCACAAGAGCCTGAGCTGGACGAAACAAAGACAGTAAAAGAAATAGTCAAAGAAGGTGTCCAGCACATCGTAGACATCGTAACAGCTTATGAGGAGATATCCGCAAAGCTAGCAGAGCCGATGGACGATGATAAGATGATGAAACTGATCGAAGAGCAAGGCGAGCTTTTAGAAAAGATGGATCAGTTTGGCGGATGGGAGCTTGATCATACATTAGAGGTGGCTATGGAGGCACTTAGATGCCCACCAGATGACGCTAAGGTATCTGTCCTAAGTGGAGGAGAGAGACGTAGGGTTGCTCTGTGTAGATTACTCTTGAGTAAGCCAGATATACTGTTGCTTGATGAGCCGACTAACCACCTTGATGCCGAGAGTGTGCACTGGTTAGAACAGTTTTTGAAAAGCTTTCCAGGTACCGTTATCGCGGTTACTCACGATAGATACTTCCTCGATAATGTGGCTGGATGGATACTGGAGCTAGATAGAGGTGAGGGGATACCTTGGGAAGGGAACTACAGCACATGGCTAGAGGCAAAGGGAAAGAGATTGGCTCAAGAGGAAAAAGAAGAAACAAAGAGACAGAAGATCCTCAAGCGAGAACTGGAGTGGACTCGTATGAATGCGAAAGGAAGGCAAGCAAAAGGAAAGGCAAGACTGACTGCGTATGAGACGATGTCCAGCGCCGAATCCAAAGAAAAAGAAGCTTCTCTAGAACTGTACATCCCACCTGGACCAAGGCTAGGAGATAAAGTCATCGACATCGATAATCTCACCAAGTCTTATGATGGAAGAGTCCTTATAGAAAACCTCTCACTTTCTATACCGAAGAATGCTATCGTAGGTATCATCGGACCTAACGGTGTAGGTAAGTCTACACTCTTTAGGATGATCATGGGTGAAGAAACGCCAGATAGAGGTGCTATCAAGGTCGGCGATACTGTGCAGCTATCTTATGTTGATCAGTCACACAAAGACCTCTTAGCAGATAAGACAATATATGAAGTAGTTAGTGGTGGTCAAGATCTGATCAAGATCGGTAACCGTGAGATGAACGCTCGGGCATATGTCAGTAAGTTCAACTTCTCAGGAGGCGATCAGCAAAAAAAGGTAGGTGTGCTATCAGGTGGTGAGCGTAACAGATTACATCTTGCCATAACACTTAGAGAAGGTGGCAATGTTATGCTGCTCGATGAGCCAACCAATGATATAGATGTGAACACACTCAGAGCTCTGGAAGAGGCACTAGAAAACTTCGCTGGATGTGTCTTGATTATCTCTCATGATAGATGGTTCATAGATCGATTAGCAACACATATCCTTTCCTATGAGGATGAAGGAGAAGTTGTCTTCTTTGAAGGGAACTTCAGTGCTTTTGAAGCCGCTAAAAAGGAAAGACTTGGCGACGTGGCCCCTCGGAGACCTCGCTTTAAGAGCTTGATCTAATTCTTAAGAGCGCGCTTAAGACTCTTCGGTTTTTTCAATAATTTGTAAAAACCATCGATGTGCTGGTGATGTCTTTTTTTCCTCTTGTCATCCCAGAAAGGTGCGGCATCTATGTAGTCATGAAACTCTGCTTCTAGTTCAAGAAAGTAAGCAGCTGTCTCGGTTATTTCTTTATCACTAATCATCTTAGCCATGAAGTGGCGCTCATAGACAGTTTTGATAGGTAGACTACCATGAGGTACTGCATAGTTCTGTCCGACAAACCCCGAATAATCAAAGTCATAAGGTAAGGCGATCACTTGTTTTTCGTCAGGTAGCTTTACGAGCTCTACATTATGCTTAGAAGAAATCGACCAGTCCGTATTAGATATCATATACTGGAAGAAGCACATTTTTAAGAAGCACTCTCTGTTAATAGCAAACTCGGTGATGATGCCTTTCTCTATGACTTTCGCATCGTGCTCGATACTATACTGTTCTTCATCTTCTACTAAGAATCCGACAACGTCCTTTTTTACCTCGTTTTCATCGCGTAGTATAACCTTTGCGAGTTTTGCCCGTATGCCACGAGGTTCTATGATTTGATATAAACCATAAAGGAAGTACTCGTCATACAGCTTCGTCTGAGCAAGACTGCGACCATCACATGGGATAACCAACTTGAGCTTATCACTTCCTTTGTCATATCCCATAGAGTCAAGCTGCCCTGCTTTAAAATCCAACTTCAAAGGTGGATTCGAACAAACTTCTTTTCTAACATTTCCACGAGCTCTCACACGTGTTGGCAGTTGAAAACTATTCTCTCCATATGTGATAGTTGACACGGAGGGTTCATACTCTTCTTTGCTAGACTTATTGATCAGCCTTTTGACATTAGTAGTTATATCTATGGTGGGTATATCATCACTATCATACAGATGATCAAAAAGAGTCTTTGTTCCTGATTGGCCGGCGACATCCAGTCTCCGTCGATCGCCATCTTGGTCGCAACTGAAGTAACCTTCAGGGTCTATCAGTAGACCGGCAGCACTTTCTCCAAGCTTGATACTACAGTCGATGCCGATCACCTTACCATCAAAGAAAGTGCTGATCTCATCTAATGATGTATGCCCGACTACGATTATTTCTTGATCTAGTGATGATAATATATCTGTGATGATCGCATCATTGACCACGTCGGCGTCAAAGTATCCTCGATACCAGATGGGACCTTTTTCAAGTACCAGCGTTTGAAGTTTTTCATCAGTAGGGATGCCTTCTCTTTTGATTAGGTACTTCACAAACTCCTTGTTGATGTCATCTATACTTGGATACTCTTCGATGAGCTCTGTAGATATACCTCCATGGACAAACAGATGACCATTGATGGAGGTCGTTACATTGTGATTTGTAAGCCAATCTCCTAGGACACTGCCTGGCTTAAATAATTGATCATATCTCGTGCGTAGTGCTCCAGAGGTATAGAGATATTTGCGATTGAGGTATCTGAGGTCATTATTAAGGACCATAGACTCATGGTTGCCTAGAAGTACATGTACCTTACCTCCAGCCTTTTCTGCTTCTCGTTCGAGTTTGTAGAAGAACCACAGCACTTCCATCACTTTATCTCCTCTATCGAAGTTGTCACCAGTAATAACTAGATGGCCTTCACCAAAAGACCAATGCCCTTCGTCTGTGATAATATTATTGCCTCTCAGCAAATCAACCATCAGATCATACTGCCCATGAATATCGCTTAAAGCAAATATTTTCTCTACCCCAGTATAGCTCCCCTTGTACTCATACGTCCTATCGAGGTCTTTTAAATCTACCACTGGTAAACCTTCTACATCGAAGGTGGTCGCGTCATCTTTAGAGATGATGGTATCTATAGGTGCTCCATCTAGGATATACTGGATTTTAAGGTTCTCCTCTTCATGAAAGATATATGGTCCATCAAAGTTTCCTTGCGCTATGATAGGTAGGGAGGAGAATATTATAGCCAGAAGGCTGGAAGTTGCCAATCTAGTAATTGGATAGTTGAGCGGTGTCATGTTGACTTTTATAATTCTAATCATTAAGATAATCCTAATATAGATTGTTAAGACGGTTAAGAAAGTTTAATTAGTCTTAAATCAATGCTAAATGGTCGAATTTCAGACTATATAGTTCGATTCTTACACGATCTTTAAGAGGAGAGTTCATCAAGACATTCATTGATGACTTCTCACTAAAACCAAAATTTCGTGCTATGAAAAAATTCATTTTACTCTCTACGTCACTTCTGTTTACTTTATCTATCTCAGCTCAAGCACCATCATATGTGGACTTCGAGTGGGACATTGTGAATTTTGGATTTCTGTTCTCCACTGCTGAAGAATCTAATGTGGGGTCTTATAACTCAACAGAAGTCAGATACAATGCCACTGATAATTTTGCTCTGGGTTTTGGGTTTGGATTTAGTAATGTGTTGAATGAACCAGAAGGCTCGAACATAGATATCGATAACGGCTACTCTTACATCATCGGTGAGTACTACCTATATGGTAATTCTGGGCAGAGACCTTTTGCAGGACTAGGTCTTGGTATTAATACTCAATCTACCACTTTCGTAAATGGTGACCCAGGTAGCAACAGTACTTCTACATCTAGTTTCTTCGCTCCTCGTATAGGTTACGAATTCAACCATGTGAGGTTGACGGCCCAATATGGCATCGCCCCTAGATCTAACCACAGTAATTTCTTTAGTCTCTCTGCAGGTATCACCTTATGGGGAGGTTATAAAGGGAAACAATATGAGTAACATCATCACATCAACCATCTTATATTAATCATCAAATCAACTTATCATGAAGCAATTATTCATTGTAGTTTTTAGTCTTTTTGCATGCTCATCTATATCTGCTCAAGCACCGTCTTATGTGGACTTCGAGTGGGATGTATTTCGAGTGGGATATGTTTTTGATGTAGGTGGAGATGCAGATGGAGGAGGTTCTTTCGGAGGAGAACTTCGATATAATGCTACTGATCATTTTTCGATAGGCTTAAGCGGAGATGCAGCCTTCATATCTGGTAACCTCGGTCCTGATGTAGATTTTGGGGTGACTGGCAACTCTCTTATCGTTGGTGACTACTACCTGCATAATCGATCTGGCCAAAGACCCTTTTTTGGTCTAGGAGTAGGATTGTTTTCTACTGGTACAGTGACTGTACGTGATGGTAATGTAGAAGAAGTGATCGAAGGCTCTACGGGTGCAGGATTTGCACCGAGAGCGGGATATGAGTTTGGTCATATAAGACTTCAAGGACAGTATAATCTAACACTTCAAGAGAATCAGACAGATTACTTTACGCTGACAGTTGCGCTCACTCTTTGGGGTGGTTATCGAGGTGGTGATCGGGATTACTAGACTCTTAACTTAGAGTTTAAGCAAGCAACTTCTGTTAATTGATTTTAATCGGACGGAGTCTGATACGTCGTAGTCCGATCCGTGCCAAGAGCGTGATTTCTACGTGGTTGGAACGTGCGCGGGCAAATCACAAAACGAAGCAGTTACGAGTCTGTGTCAAAAGCGAGATGATTAAGCATTATCACAGCGGATATTAGTACGACAAGCGTTTTGGTTAGTTTGCTGCGATTGGCAAAGTGACAAGGTAAATTAAGCCTAAAAACTGATAATTTATCTTGGTATTTAGCCGAGTGGGTTTTTACCCTTATAAGGGAATATCAAAGTCATGATTTATAGACTTTTCTGACTATTTTTAGAAAGATCTTTTCAACTACAGCAGTGATATCTATGCTACATAATCTCTAAAACCCAAGGTATATCGGGTAAGCTCAAATTTCATCGAAAAGCATAAAGTCTATGACTTAGTCCGAGACCTGACCTTGAATTGTTACAGAGATCCTAAGATGATTTAATCGCACAACTAGAGACCTATCTACCGACGTTTACATGGTGCAGTTGCTAGTAATCAAGTTGACTTACTAGAGACAACCAATTGATTAACCTTATCATCAATACCATGAAATTCGTCGTAAGAAACCAAGCCAGAATCTCTAACAAATATGTGAGATTCTTAAAGTGGAAGCTGTATAGATTGAATGAGAAGTTCAAGAAGATCGTCTACTCAGAGATCTATATAAAGCAAGAATCCCATCATCCAGCACTGTATGCGGTAACTGTGAAACTAGGTATCCCAGGCCATGATATTGTTATCAATGAGCGATCAGGAGATCTCAAACATCTATGGGTAAGTCTTGCCAAGAATATCAAGAGACAAATGATCAAGCACAATAAGAGATCAAGAAGATAATCCTCTTTTCCGATTTTATAAGTGAGTGAGTTCAAAGGCATGTCTTTACAAGAATTCTTACTTCTTGTATAGATGTGTCTTTATCGCCCACAGTTCTCTTGCGCCTTCTACCGTTGTCTTTGGTTTCCCGGTGCAAGGCCTAAATTTTATAGCAGATTCTTGCCTTGCGACTCCAATCATGGCGTACTTAGCTCTTTACTTAACTACTCCACAATTATACCTCATAATAAAAGGTGTCACGCAGCAACTCCAAGCTCTTAGGTACTGCAGTCATCGGATCCTCTTGACCTTCAAACTCTAAAGAAACATACCCTTTGTAATTGTGAGTTCTCATCAGCTCTCCGATTCTAGGATAGTCTATGTCAAGAGTATACCACTTCCCTTCGCCGTAGTAAGTTTTGGCTTGTATCAGTGAGGTGTATGGTGCCATAACCTCCAGTTGGTCATAACTATTTTCTAAGAAGTTTCCGGTGTCAACGGTCATGCGCAGCCATGGACTATTGATGGCATCAACGATACGTTTTACGCCCTCGGCGGTACGGCCTAGTCCCCAGTGATTTTCAAGTCCAAGAACAACTCCGCACTTCGCCGCGGTGGGAAGACATTTGGAGATAGCATCTATGACCCACTTATAACCATCTTCATCGGTATATCCCTCTATGGGTGGTTCTATGCCTTTGTTAGCCATGAGTGCGTCAAAATTTTCACTGGTGCCCCAGCGACCCGTATTAAGCCTCATAGTTGGGATCCCTAATTGATAGGCTAATTCTATCTGATGTATTGTTTTATCTATGTTTTCTTGTCTATAAGTGGGATCAGGTCTTACAAATCCCTGATGAGTGCTGAAGCCCATCAAATCTAATCCTGCGTGGTATGCTTTCTTCTTAAGTTGCTGTAGATAGGATGGATCCTCTGAAGTCATTTGAACTAAGAGAAGCTCGATACCATCAAAGCCCATACTCGCTGCATGATCGATACAGTCTTCTATCGGTGTTTCTTCCTTGGGTCCATTAAACTGCCAGAAAGAATAAGTGGAGACACCTATGGGATTATGTCTTATTACTTTAGAATGAGACGGAGAAGCATTTACGGAAGTGGAGGTAGTCTGCTTACAGGCTATAAGAGGCAAGCTTGACAATCCTAGCCCCAGTACTGAACAGTCCTTGAGAAACTTTCTTCTTACTGCAGGTGTAGACATAGCGTAGTTTTTTAATCGCAAAAGTTCGCCTGGTTTTTATTACATCATATCACAACACATCCGCATTCACCTGTTTATCAGCATAGTCGACAGCTCTAGCCGTGAGCGCCATATAAGTGATACTAGGATTTTGAGTACCTGAGCTAGTCATGCAAGCTCCATCTGTGATGAAGACATTGGGGACATCGTGCATCTGATTCCACTTGTTAAGAACACTTGTCTTACGATCGCGACCCATCCGAGCTGTACCCATCTCATGTATACATGCACCTGGCGCTGTAGCTTCATTATAAGACTCGATATCTTTGCAGCCTGCAGCTTCCAGTATCTCTTCAGCACAGATGACACCATCCTTACGTAAGGCGTGCTCATTTTCTCGAAGCTGAGCATCAAATGTGATGATCGGCTGGCCATGCGGATCCAACTTATCGAAGTTGAGATACATCTTATTATCATGATAAGGTAGGAGCTCACCAAAGCAAGTCATCGCGACATGATATGGCCCAGGCTTGAATATCTTATCCTTCAGATCTTCTCCAAATACTCCCTTTACATTGTTGTTACCTCTACGTGCAGTTCCTTGATATCCAAAGCCTCTGACATAATCACTTCGCGTGGACTCGGCATCGATATTTCTAAACCTTGGGATGTAAAACTGTCCAGGTGGACTGCCTTTATAATAGGTGTCTTCAAATCCCGGCAATGTTCCTGATACTCCCATCCCATAATGGTGATCCATCATGTTATGACCTATCTCACCACTTGTGTTGCCTATACCATCTGGCCAATCTTCTGAGCGGCTATTGAGTAAGATGGCTGTCGTACCTATGGTAGAAGCATTACAGAAGATGATACGTGCGAAGAACTCTGTTTCTTCACCTGTAAGTCGATCTTTTACTCGCACACCACTTGCCTTGCCAGCTTCCTTATCCCAGATGATCTGGGTAACTATGCTATCTGGTCGGATGGTAAGATTACCTGTGTCTGCAGCTACAGGAAGGGTAGCAGATAAGCTGCTAAAGTAGGCTCCATAGGGACATCCTCTCCAACATTTATCTCTTGTCTGACATTTACCTCGAGTACCCTTATGGACTTCAGGGTTATAAGAAGTTAGATTAGCTACACGACCAGGCGTGATGACGCGCTTAGGGTACTTGGCGCCCACTGCTTCTCTCATATGCTGCTCTGCACAATTCAGTTGAAAGGGCGGTAAAAACTTGCCATCGGGGACTTGATGTAGACCCTCAGCTTGTCCACTCACACCTACGAATGTCTCGGCATAGTCATACCACGGTGCGATGTCCTTATAGCGTATCGGCCAGTCCACAGCGATACCTTCTTTAGCATTCGCCTCAAAGTCCAGATCACTCCAGCGATAGCAATGACGACCCCACATGATCGACCGGCCACCGACATGATGTCCTCGGATCCAGTCGAACCTATTCACTTCATCATAAGGATACTCGTCGTCCTTATTGATAAAGTGCTTGTTATCTTCATGCACCCACCAGCTCAGTCGGTTTTGTTTCTCATAGTGCAGAGCGATCTCTTCAGCAGCCACCATGTTTTTATTAGGAAGTTCCCAAGGGTCTAGATTGGCTGTTGGGTAGTCTCCATGCTTCTGATCACGACCTCGCTCTAAGACGATGGTTTTATATCCTTTCTTGCAGAGTTCCATAGCCGCAAATCCTCCACTGATACCTGATCCTACGACTATGGCGTCGTACTTATGATCATGTTCTCCTTTTTGATGAAACATCATATCGCCCATTTTTTTCCTCCTGCTTCCTCTACGGTGATACAACTCTGGTATTCTCCTGGGATAGGTAGGTAGTTAAGATATTGAGTAGCTATCTCTTCAGATGAGAGATAGTATGCTATCGTTTGTTCTTTGAGTAGATGGTAAGCGTCTCGTACATCAGCACCGACTGCCGAAGAAGATCCCTCGATGGCTGCTACTGCTGTCTCCAGATCGTCTGAAGTCGACATGTGAGATAGAAGAGTTGAGATCGACTCGCCATAACTCTTCTGATCGTCTTGATTGTAAACATTACCCACCATATGATCTATCGTGCTATGTACGCCGACATCAGTGGCGGATGGACTATCGGACTTGGGGATAATCGTATCTATGATCTTCTTGACTAGATCCATATCTCCGTCTTCGAAAAACGATAGGGCTGCTTCGGCTATTGAGGTGCTATCCGTCTTACATCCAGATAATATCGTGGCAGCTAGTGGGGCACTAACGGCGGCACCAGTTACATAGGCTGTGTAGCGTAAGATTTCGCGTCTCTTCATTCTGATTAGATTGACTCACGAGTAATATAGAAACTTTGCCTCTGCTCTTGTGACTAATTCGATCAAAATATCTAGCTCCCACTTTCTTTCTTGGACTCATATGATTATCTAATTAAAACATGAACACTAGCTACCTAACTAATTGGTAGATGTTTTTGATCGCAGCAGCTCTACCAATGCTGATCGGATTTGTCCGGTATGGAAATATGGAATTTGGTAAGAAGTAGAGGTCACTCAATGGTTTTGTTGAAGAAGATCTCCAAGGCGGAAATACGGCTCTCTCTTTGGGCTGAGTATGCTTAGTCCAGTACTTTCACTTTCGTAAATGTTATAAGAGAAAAGCCACTCAAAATTACTTGAGTGGCTTTTATATTTTACTTGACTAGCTACTAGATAACCTACTTGACAAGTCTCGTATCTGGATAGCTGTTGTGCCATGCGAACCAGAATATATTATGAGCCGAGAGTCGTGATAGCACCTCGCCATCTGCACTCTTGAGACATTCATCGGTGACTTCCCATTGGGTGCCACTCTTATCCTGCAGTACGCCACCTTTATAAGAGTCGAAAGTATAGTCCTTCTTTTCATAGACTCTAGATCCTCCTCCTTTCTCAGTGATCACTACAAATTCTTGATCGGCCACCTTGTCATGGTGGATACGATTACGATTGAGGTAGCGGACCGAAAGAGCGAGAGGATCACTCTTGTAGCCATCCTCACGGACGACTAATACTTCATCTTTGTTTTTTAGCTTCTTATCCTTTAACGGTACGGGAAACATCAACCTGTCAGTACCAAAGTAATCTTGATAAGCGATGCCCTCGTTATAGTCTCTTCGGTGACCAGTTGACAGGCTGAGCACCTTCGTGTCAGGATAGAGCTCTTTCCATTTTTTCCAAGTGGTTGTAACGACAGGATATGTATTCAGGTAGACCGAGTCCTTAGTAGAAAGCGGACCGATAACGGGATTACCATCTATCGTGTTCCAAAGAGATTGTGTTGCACGATCATACATCAGTTTGTTTGACCGATACAAGAATCCACTTGTGCCAAGGTCGTATTTTTCATCATCTAGAGAAGTGTCATAGGCGATCACGGTGCCACAAAGTGTGCAGTACACACTTGCTATGCGTTTGTCACCGAAGTTGTCTACAGCCATCTCGTGCCAAGCCAATATTCTCTTGGGATAGGCGCGTGCTATCCCATCTATGACTACACCAAAGACGACATTGTTAGCTCCTAAGTAATCTGCATCATCAGCACTGATGATATCTGGATCTCTGAGTGGAGGTATGCCATCTTGATATACACCTCCCCAGAGGACTTCATCTAATCTAATATCAGCAAGATGGCTTCGCTCGGAGAAGTACTTTTCAAACTTTGGATCTATGTTTCTATACAGCTTTGCTTTGAGATTGAAGTAGAAGTCAGTGTATGTTGGTTCTTTGGTCCATAGCCACTGCCACCAGTCATAAGAGTTGGTGCCATGGTTTTCACCAGTTTGTGATTCGAGTATATCGACTAACTCGTTTCTCACAGCTGTGTAGCTCGTAAGTTGTATGATTTCTATGGCCGGAGCCAAAAAGGCATCGTCCCACTCGTGTCTGATGAAGAGCAGATCGCTCTCTACCTTTTTAGAGTCAGCTGCCTTAGTAAGACCGTAGAATAGGTCCACTAGTTCATCATCAGTCTTATCTGTTCTCTCTTGTTGGGGTGCCGACGGATCGGTAACAGTTGCAGCTGATAGTCCAAGAGACGTAGCCACTAGTAGTGCTAATAACACCACATTTATATTTTTACTTAGCATCGCGTTCGAGTTTATGATGATAGTCTTGTAACATCAAAATGTGATAAGAAGATGTATGAAGCAGAATGGTATTATCGAACTATGTCCTCTCAAAGACCCACTTAACAATTCTTTGACACAAGAGGAGTCGGTTATCCCTTTCGGACGATACCTGGAGTCTTCAGATCTGCGTCATACTGTCTATCAGGATGAAGTCTTTCGTTGAATTGTTTGAGACCCACCATAGTCTCAGGCTCATAGATAGAATCAAGAAATTTTTCAGCTTCGATGCGGAGTCCTTCATCCAAGCTCTCTCCATATCCTCTGATCGCTGCTTCTTTATCGGTCCTTATGGCAGGCTGAGGAAGAGTGCAGATAAATTGGGCTAGCTCCATCGCGCGATCCAAGGACTTCCCTTTGGCTACAACTTCATTAGCGAGTCCTATCCGATATGCTTCTTGGGCATCGATGACTTTACCCGTGATGATGAGCTCTAGAGCTCTACCCATGCCTACGATCCTAGGTAGTCTTTGTGTGCCACCATCAGCTAGACCGATGTTCCATCTTCGACATGTCACACCAAATGATGCATGCTCCTCGACGATCCTCATATCTGCATAACAAGCCCACTCAAATCCTCCCGCATAGGCAACACCGTTAACAGCTGCGATAATCGGTTTGTAGATGTCTGTCCATCGGGTAGGACCTAGGATGCCATCCACTTTTCCTTCTCTGTGAGCTTGCTTTTCTTCTTCCGAAAGATCTATGAGCCCACCATCCCATGCTGCTTTGAGATCCCCACCACTACAAAATGCCCGATCACCTTCACCAGTGATGATAGCTACTTTCAGATCATCATTTGTCTTGAACTCTTGCCAAGCAGAGACCAGCTCTTTGTGCGTATTAGGGCCAACACAGTTCATCACCTCTGGGCGATTAAACTTGATGATGGCAATGCCGTTCTGTTGGGTGAATTCTATTTCACTGTAGTTCATCATGTTGAGTTTGTGATTCGATAAATAGAATAGCCGTAAGAGCCTTTCTTCTTTGTCAGACAATGTAAAGAATACGAAAAGTATATATCAAAATGAGATGATAAAAGAATTGAACAGATTTGTCAGTGCTTTTATATTATCAGTGTCAGGGGAAATAATTACCAATTGTAGGACACAATAGATTGTCGTGATTTTTGACACAAAAAATGCTCGCCAAATAGAACGTTGACTATTATAGAAATACTCTAGTGTTTCTGAAGACTCTGGATGAGAAGCGATGATTGTTATAATTCTTGCTTCGCTCTATATGCTCGAGTAGCTTTTTCAAAATCTCTGATTGTACCTTTTATTCCGAACTTGTACAACCATCGGAAGAAGATCCCAGGACCTTTGCTTGCTCTTTCTTCATGAGCAACACGCGCCCTTGGATGATCCATGAAAGAAAGGTATCCTTGTTTTACTTTTTGCTCCTCAGCATAAAATTCTAAACGCTTGAGATGCTTGATATTTTTGTATCCGTAGTGATCGGGAGCGACTATGCGTAAGGGTGCTCCATGTTCTAGCGTGAGAGGTTCTTTGTCAAGTTGATCAGCAAGTAAGACATTATGCTGAAGCAAGTCTTGTAAAGGCAGACTCGTCTTGTATCCATCTTGAGCTTTTAATACGACGAAAGTGGCTTTCTGCTTTAACCTTGGCAGGATGAGCGAGTTATATAGATCATTGAAGTTGTAGCCACTCCAGTTAAGATGGAGCTTGCTCCATGTTGTCACACAGTGAAAGTCTGAAACTTGATTAGATCTTGGAATTGAATTGAGCTGGTCAGTTATCTCAAAGTCTTCTAACTCGCCACCGATGGAGATTCTAATTTTATCAACTTCAGTAGGAAATCGATTAGCATATTGAGGTAGTCCGAATCTTGGGAAGATCTTCGATTCTTTCTGCCCTGGTGGTAGATCTGCCATAAACGCTGATGTCTCTCTCATAACACGTTATGGATGCCTTATGTTTAACTTACAACTGAGAGATGGATCGTAGAAATCCCATTGAACTCTACTGCCAAGGTCCATCCTTAGTCACATTAAAAAAGCTTCCTCCGAGAAAGCGATAGAGACCTCCGCCTCCTCCTACCCATATGCGACCTATGCGGTCCTGGTAGATGGCTTGTACAGCACGAACGCCCAGCCCCTCATGTTGACTGTAGTTGATGAATTGCTTACCGTCAAATCGATAAACGCCGTAGCCCTCGGAGCTCATCCAGATATGTCCTTCTACATCTTCATAGATCTCACATACCTCATCATTATAGATGCTTTTACCATCGCGCGCAGTATAGTTAGTAAAGCTATCACCATCGAATCGGCTCACACCACCATACCTTGTACCGAACCACATCTGACCTTGATGGTCTTCGACAATCACATCGACACTATTATCAGTAAGCCCATCTTCCATGGTATACTGCGTAAATGTTCGACCGTCAAATTTATAAACACCATAACCATTGGTACTAAACCACATGTTTCCTTTGCTATCTTCTATGATAGACCAAGTGGTTCTCTTGGTAATAAACTCTCCTGGTTCTTCATCGGGGTAGGGGAGATCAAATGACGACCAGTAGATGCCGTTATACTTGAAGATACATGAGGGAGATCCTGCCCATATATGGCCCTTGCTGTCAGCAGTTACACTCCAGAATCTTTGTCTGCCAAAATATTCTTGATCATCATAATTTGTAAATCGTTTTTTGCCTTCGAGGGTAGGAGACCAGTCATAGTGTACGATACCTTGATCAGTAGCAAACCAAATGTTTTGATCGAGATCTTCCGCGATGCCCGTAATCTGATAGCCAGCAAATCCCTGTTCTAACGAGTAATAGGAAATACTGTCTCCATCATAGTGAGCAACGCCAAGGCCATTTGTCCCAAACCAGAAGTTGCCGTTTTTGTCCTGATAGATGTTTCGGATGTAGTCCGCTATTTGTTCGTTGGATAGGTTGTCGGGAGCTGACTCCACTTGCCCTTCCTCAGAAGAAACAATAACGATATTATCAGACAACTTAAAAATAGAACTGGTTTTGGTCTCAGTCAGAGCTCCGCCCTGCATAAGGAAAATTGAGATAAACAATATAGCACGGATCATTCAGAGGGATATTCTTTGTTTGTTATATCCAAAGTTATTAGCAAGTAGATCTATTTCGCTAGTTAACGATTCTAGAAACACATTACTCTATAGCTTCCAAAAATGGTTTCATATCCAAGAGTTCTATATCATCTCGTTTTCGTAACTCCCTTAGGAACCATCCCTTGTGTCCGGCACCATAGACGATCAACATTCTTACTCCCTGATAACGATGCTTTTCTAGAGCCTTTTCGATATTCCAGTAGTGAGCTATGTTGATATTCTCCCAACCTCCAAGACCGAGTTCTACATTGAATAATCGATTATACTCTTGCAAAAAGACATCTTGGATATCGTCATACTCATCTGTATGGATAAAGTAAGGATCATTGACCTTATTGGTCGCTTCATAAAGAGAATCAGATTTTCTATTTGCCTCTTGATATGCTTTCCAATCATCCGCACGACTAGTGTCGCGACTTATCGCTCTCAGCTTTTCAGAGCGCTCTGAGGCCATCGGTTGAGTCCATCCTGCAGTTGGGATAATTGTAAAATCCATAGTTTTGGTCAGTGGGAATATCACATCGACGTACTCTGGAAATCTCATCACTCTCGGCTCAGATATAGAATCATCTCTCATGAACCCATCCATAGCTTCCTTCATCCGATCTGGAGGTATCTCAGCAAGTATATAATCAGGCTCGATCTCTTTGACTAGTTTCTCAAGATATAAGGTGTTGTATACACTATCAGTAAGATGGCCACTATGGATGGCCCCTAGTACGAGCACTTCGTTTTTCTTCTTTGCAGTGGGGGAAGGGTTGCCACAGCTGAGTAAGATTATGCCCAGTAACAGGAAAGGGTAAGCGCATAGATGACTCATATTATAATGTTCTACTTATTAGAATTGGATTTTGCAAAGAGACAATTGATTGTGAGATATGGTAGGTCAATTATCTCTTTTTTCAAAACTCTCCTTCTTTTTGTCATTGTATCGTTTTATGGCAAAATAGATAATCAGTATTAGGAGAGTAGCCCAAAAGAGCCCATAGAGTAAGAATGCAGCAGTTGAAATGTCGTCTTCCATCTAGCTGAGTTTAACTGCTGTACCGTAAACAAGTATTTCAGCAGTTCCTTGCATGATCATCGCTGTTGTTATCCTGACATTGAGTATGGCGTCTGCATTAAGTTTTCTTGCATCTTCGATCATTCTCTGCATGGCTTGTTCTCTTGACTCCGCTTGCAGTTTTGTGTATTCACTGATCTCGCCACCGACGATATTTTTTAATCCAGCGAATATATCTCTCCCTACATTTCGAGCTCTAACTGTACTGCCCCTGGCAATACCCAATATTTCAGTGACTTCTCTGTTTGGTACTTTTTCTGTTGTTGTTATGATCATTTTTATTTCATTTAAAAGTTTGGTTTCATGCTCAATATAGGATTCAAGATGAAAGGGAATTTTGTCTTGATGATCGTGAGTTGATTTAGGTCTTGCTTGACCGTGCCTTATGGATTATAACACTCACTGTGTATGTATTGTCTCTCTGAGCGATAACGAAGAGCAATAGGCTAGATGATCTCCTGTAGTACATTATTACTTATTTTTATGTTTTGACTTGGAGGTAAGGGCTTTTAAGCTGTCTTTAGTTGTAATCTATTCTTTACGCGCTTCGATTGTTTTCTTCTTTCTTTTGTATCTTCATCAATTTCAACTATGATCTTTTTTGTAACTAATTGCCATAATAGCGATGCAGGTAATAGACTGCTAGAATGCTCTTCTATTCTATAAAGAAAACCAATACCTGGATTTTCTTTGTTATTGATGATTCTTGAAAACTTAGTTTCGTGGACTCCGATATCTTCAGCCAGTTTCCGTCGTGTGATATTAATGATTGATACGTATTTTTTTAGGAATTCAGAAAATAAATAGTCTTCTGAAAAAACACCTATGTCCAAATAGTCTATGATGCTATATTTCAGACTGACTAAGTCGGCATAAACTTTTTGTGTTTCGTTTAGTTTTTTCAAGCTTTTGAGCCTGAGACTCCTTAGTTCCTTATCAGCTCTTTCCTTTTCTGACTCCTTAAGACCGTGAGGAGGAATGGAATATTCTCTATTTGCCTTTTTCATAAGTTAAATATCTATTCATTAAGAATTCGCTTGTCTCTAATTCCACTGCTAGGTGCTTCCCAAATTGCTGGAAGCCATATTTTTCTTCATAGTGCTTGATTAATCTTGTTTTAGGAACTAGCGAAACAAATCCATAGAAACCATTTTGAAATGACTCTTTACAAGCATATGCAATCAGAATACCTGCTATCCGGTCATATTTCTTGCCTTCACCTCTATTTTTACTCGAAATCTCAAGTAGGCGAATTTCGATTCTTAATTCTTCAATAACTCTACTAAAAGAAAGTAATCCAAGTATTTGACCATCTGATGTTAAGGAAAGCTTGTAAGTTTCGTAAGCCGCTTCCTTACTCCAATCGAACTCAAAATTTTCCAAATTTTTCGCCCCAGATACTTCAAATTGGCTAATGTTTACCTTTGCTTCTTCATCTGTATGGGTATCAAGGACAAACATATCGAAAGATAAGAAACTTTATGAATAATGTCAAGTTAATTGCTTCTCAGTTGTTTGCTACTTTGAACTTGGTTGTCTAAGTGCTTCATTTTACCCTAATCTTCAATATTTGGTCCCCATATAATCCAACTCCCTCAAACACGATTTGGGCTATATCTAGTAAGATCGTCGTGTTGTCTGTATTGTTGAAATCTATATACTTCTTTTGATAAGTATCTGTATGGAAGCTAAGTTTTTGTAGGCACTTACGTGTGCGCAAAGGAAGTTCATCATTCAAACAAGTGTTTTAGTGTGCACTCATTTGCATTACGAGATCATTATTGTCACTGTATATTCTTAATAGCCCATGCCTTTCCCCAAGACTTATTTCGATCTCTGATATGTTGCTTGATTTCAGTTCATCAAGAAGGTCGAGTATTTTGTCATTGTCGTGTTGAAAAGTGGTTGGGTGTGATTTTAGGAGTTCAATTTCGTTTATAAGTTCTTCGATTTGTTCTTTTTGTCTTTTTTTCATTATCTCAGCAATTCGAAGATGAGTCGCTTCATTCATAAAACTTTTGCCAGTAAATTTTTGAAGGTGAAAGTTTCTCAATCGCTCAAGTATATCCAAACTGTCTACGATTTTTTCATGATTTGGATTTTTGAGTGATTTCGCAACACTCAGTTTGTTTCTAGTGTATATGAGTGATTCTCTAAAGGTTTTAGCACAATCAAAGTCCCATTCTTTGGCACAATGATCCATTGCAGATATTAAATAATCTACTGCTTCTTATAAATGTTCGATTAGAATGTCTAGTTCGGATTTCATTTATTTAATCTGGATGTCTGCCACATTGCTGTAGTGCTTTTGATAGGTTAGACTCGTGCCTGTATCTTCTTAAGGATTCCAAGCTATTTCTAAAAGTTTATGTGTCAGTAACTGTTTTTACTAATTATTTGAATTGCTCTCTTTTTCCTTTAGTTCATTCCAGCCAGTTTTTTTCTTCTATTCAATTCCATTTCGTAATCAGGGTCATTAAAAGGAGTATGCAATTCTTGTCTTAAGCTTTTCATGTCTCCAAAATATAGAAGTGCATCTGTCTGTACTTTCAAGGGATAATCTTTTAAAAAAGGATTACCAATTTTCAAGTCGCCAACAATCGGGTTGGTGGTTTCTATGACTTCGCCTTCTTTTATAGCTGGAAGTTGGCTGTATGGAAAATCATCTGTGATTATCGTATTGATTAAGACCAAGTTTTTATTAGATGCCTTTAGTATCGCAGTTATTGGATTATCCTTCACATTTCGAGCAGGTTTGTATTTGTTGAAGTGTCCACTTCCCATAATGAGTAGTGCCTTCTTGTTCTTTCCAAGAACCTCGGACTTTACTAAGTCTGCATAAAATTCGTCTCGTTGACCAACGACTTTAAACAATTCTTCTGAGCTATTTATCTTGCTCCACACTATCGGCGGCTCAGCGGCAAGGATTCTAATCTTGTGCTCTGATTTA
>CAZXIE010000008.1:0-52648 GCA_964640065.1 uncultured Saprospiraceae bacterium | reverse complement strand
TAGGCCAAAATTAATCGATCATTTTCGACTAAAAATGCCAGGCTGTCCTTATGAACGTCAGTGCTATCGCTGACTTCTATATACTCCTTAGAATCAGTCAACTTTAGCTTTGTGAATTCTCTATAGGTAGTTAACGAAAAGATTGCAGCGATTTCTTCCCGTTCGTGCAGCTTTCCAAGACTATCTAATGATAAACTATCACCATCAAAAGCATATGTATTGATGGGATCGTAGATGAATGGCATCCTTATGACCTGTTCAGTAGATTGGATCTGGGTCATAAATGAAGCAACACTCTTCTCCATCGGAGAAGGAGGATACTTGGTTTGAGCTGTTTTTAGCTTAGCTGTATCATTATTACAAGACACTATCGCGAGATATGCTAAAACGAGTAAGGTCAATACACGCATATACTTTTAGATGCAAAATTCCTATCGCATGGTGTATGTATTGGTAAAAAAGGACTAACTAACTTCCCCGATCAAAAGTCGATGCTACTGTAAAAACGGAAAGAGGTCAGGAGACCTTTTCCTCAAGTCTTGATGGAGTAACCCAGCTGAGTTGAAGGTCTCCTGACCTCTCAACGGTTCTGTGGCAGAGACCTAGTTTTTATACTATCAGTTTAGACAAGTCTTTAGCGAGACGCTAAAGACAACACATCAGAACGAAAGAGAAAGTGCAATGACGTTACCTCTCAATCAATAGATCACTCTGAAGACCACCAAATCCACTAAGTTTGCGACATGTATGTAGATAACGAGATCGGTAAGCTTGAGAAAGTCATTGTCCACTTTCCGGATGAGGGCATATCTCGCATATCACCCAAGAGAGCAGAGAGTTTACTTTTTGATGATATCGTATTCTATCCCTTGATGGGACAGGAGTACAAGTCATTTCTCGAAGTCCTACATCTCTTTGTAGGTAAAGAAAATGTCTTAGAGACTGAGGATCTAATCACGGAGGCTATCGATGCCTGCGATGCTGTGAAAGAAGAATTGATAGATCGAGTTATCCTCTTTGAAGAGCTACCACCATCTTTCGATAAGTACCTCGAAGGGCTTACAGATCGCGAACTAGCGAAAGTTTTGATCACGGGATATCTGCATAACGAAGAGCGTATCCTATTCGATCCCATCCCTAACTACATGTTCACGAGAGATATCGCAGTGACGATCAAGGATCACATACTGATCACCAAGGCCGCCAAGGAAGCTCGATATAGAGAGAACTTACTGAGTCGATTTATCTTCAAGTACCATCCGATGTTTGAAGATGCTAAGGCTGCCGGTCGTATCATCGACATGAACGATCTAGAGCTTTTTCCTCCTTCGACAAAGGCCGAATCTGTAAGTGCTGAAGGTGGAGATATCATGATGTTTGAGCCAGAGCACTTACTGATCGGATGTAGTGAGCGGACGACGCCATATGCCCTCCACTGTCTCAAGGAATACGTCTTCGATAAGGGCTTAGTCGAGCATGTTGTACAGGTGAATATCCCCAATGAAAGAAGCTTTATGCACATCGATACCTTATTTACGAGAGTGGATAGAGACTTAGTGGCATGTCATAAACCGATCGTCTATGACGGCGAGGGATCTAATGTCGTCGTACATCACAAGGATGGTAGCACCGATGTCTACCCTTCCATCAAGGACTATATCAGCGCTGAGATCAATCCCGATATGCGCTATATCTTTTCTGGTGGTGGCGAGTCACCATACCAAGAGCGCGAGCAATGGACCGATGCTGTTAATCTCGTCTGCCTGAAGCCCGGCGTGGCGATATCATACGATCGCAATCTGAAGACATTGGCGGCATTTGAAGAGGCGGGTTACAAAGTGTTGGACAGTGACAGTCTGATGAAGCACAGTCTTGTTGATCGCACTTTCGTAAATAATCTAAGCCGAACTATCATCACTATACCTTCTGCCGAACTATCCAGGGCTCGAGGAGGTTCGCACTGTATGACCTGCCCTATCATAAGAAGTTAATATGCTAAGAGGCACTACACAGTATCGCGTTACCTATGCCGATACAGATCAGATGGGATATCTCTACTACGGGCACTATGCTCGGATGTATGAGATAGGAAGGGCAGAGTTGCTGCGATCTACAGGAGTAACATATCAAGAATGTGAAGCGGACTATCAGATTATGATGCCAGTCCTCGAGCTGTCATGCCGATATAAGCTACCCGCCTTATATGATCAAGTACTAACGATTCATACTGAGTTGAGAAATCTCCCTCGTCGCATGCTTCACTTCTATCACGAGATCTATAATGATCAAGAAGAACTACTTAACACTGGAGAAGTCAAGCTCTTCTATGTGGATATGAAGACGAACAAGCCCGTATCTTGCCCAAAGTTTTTACTGGAAAGGTTTAGCAAGCACTATTGAAAAAGCAGCTTAAAGATTTTGAAGATTGGCTGATAGGCCCAAAGCGCGTCGAGCAAGTCGAGCGCTGGTCTAAGAGCATCAGCTTTCCTGGGTTTAGTGGTGTGCCTCTATACAACATCGCTACGTTCATCTATAAAGAACTCAAGCGCGACGATATTATGACTCGCGCCAACTCCATAGCCTTCAGTTTTTTCTTATCCATTTTTCCATTTATTATTTTTGTACTTCCGCTGATATCTATCCTTCCGTGGGTAGAAAAAAAGATCGAGGACTTCGAAGGCAACTTAGATGGTGTCGTCCCTGATTATGCGATCCAATACTTTTCGCAAGTTGTAGAAGGCATCAATCCAGAAGGCATCTTCAGTTTCCAGGGTATAGGTTTTCTATTTGCCATATTTTTTGCTTCGTCAGGCATGCTGACATTGATGTATGGCTTTGACAAATCATACGAAGTAAGCTTCAAGTCACGTAGTTATCTAAAGAAGCGGTGGGTAGCATTTAACCTGACCTTCTTACTTTCTTTGATGTTGATCATCGCAGCTGTATTTATCGTCATAGGTCAGAATTATATACATACGCTAGCTAGTAATATCAGCATCAACTTTATACAAAGCCTTCTTCTGACTTTAAGTAAATGGATCGTTGTCTTCCTACTCTTCTATCTCGTCATCACTATCATCTATAGATATGGACCGTCTATCAATAGACCGTTAAAGTTCATCAATCCTGGAGCTATCGTAGCTACAGTATTCAGCGTACTCGCCACCTTCGGATTTGTCTACTTCTTAAATAACTTCGGGAAATACAATGAGATTTATGGCTCGATCGCCACACTGATCATCATCTTACTTTGGCTTCAGATCAACTGCTTCATCCTACTAGCAGGATTTGAATTGAATGCCAGCATCATCGTGAATCGTGATGCACAGATATTGATAGAGGAGTAGAACTATGTTATGCTTTAAGAGCACCGCTGTAGGAAGTTTGCAACTTCCTACACACGTATAAAACAATCTAGCTTACTTTGTGGTCATCTATGACATAGCCTTTACCTAGCTTCATCTATATTGTTGATTTATAGTCTTCTCCTAAGTTGCAAACTTAGGAGAGCGGGGGCCTTGTAGAAGACAAATAGAGGAAGGATACACTTGGTTTTCCCTCTATAATAGAATGCCATCTTTAAGATCAATTTAGTTACAACAGCGAGAAAAATACAGAGCCCCATCGACAATCCTTGATTGGAGAACGTTTATAAAACACAATCAAGAAGTCATGATCTACAAAAACAGTGTTCTAATTTCTATCATCTGCCTATTTCTTGCTGCATGTACAGACTATGAGACAACAGGGCCTGAAGAATATCAGACTAACCGATTCTTTTATGAGGTTCAAGTTTTTAATCATACAGGATATCCAGTACCGGGAGTAGAAATTGCCTCAGTATTGGGAAATAGGTCGGAATACGCCTATAAGAGAACGGATGCCAATGGAGTCTTACGAGTCTACCTTACAGGCTATGTAAATGAAATCGAATTTTCTCAAGACGGATTCATCCAAGCTTTACCAACCCTAGGTTTCGCTGGTGCGTACATCAAGGTTGGAGACTTAGATCAACCTCAAATTATCACAGCTCCTGATAAAGAAGAAATCAGGGTTGAACTCAACAGCCCAGTAAATGCAGGTGGATTAAAAGATGGTATTGCAGAAGAAGTATCTATCAAGGTTATTTCTACTACTAGACTTCCGCAGTTTAGAACTTTCAGTTCTGCGACAGCTTATGATGGAGTATTTGATGTACCTAGTACTAACAATACATATGACTGCCCTCCGATAGATGAAGACGGGGATGTAAACTTTTCATTTATAAAAACCGGAGTGCGACCTGCTATGTCTATCAAAGTAAGAGATCACAGAGGAGACTTCCACAATCAAGAGATAAGGCTCACGCCGTAGTTATATTTTATCCCCAGCAATAACCATGTTAGAAATCAACTTTTAGATCTTGCTTGATTTCTCACTTTTTTAAATCCACCGCTCTTGAAGAACTATGTTCTTCAGGTATATCGTAGACACGCTTTGCGCGGGTTGCACCTACGCAGGAAATATTAACGCACCACTGTAGGAAGTTTGCAATTAAAACTCACACCTCAGGCGCAATTCAATTGCCTGATTTAGCTTGTTTTCTCACTTTTTTAAATCTCGTTCTACAAGATGGACAGGCAGCCTCATCTTCATCTTGAACCAACTTGATACCAGTAATGTGCGTCTCGACAAATTGCTGAACAAAAGTTTTTCGATTTCTAGGATCTTTTAAATCCTGCATACCACCTTGATTCTTCACATGGCTATGATACATATCCTGATACTCCTGATGTCCCCAACAGTTAGGACATACATTCATATCTACCAATTCTTCGCTCTTTAAAGGAGGGAGATTATTTCTGTTGAATAGTTTATCTATTATGCTTTTCATGATCATTCGTTTGTCAAATTTAATAAACGTAGGGCTAAAATGGTTGTAGGTATATCTACCTTATGCTATGCGAACGATAGACTGGGGTTATTATAAAGTTAATGTCCAGTAGTAGGTAAAACACAACAGGCTAAGTAGGGTTACCAACGAACCAAGAGTTGCTCAAAGCCAGCCGCAACTTGAGAATCCGACTGCTCGATGTCGTCTACAAGTACTGTCTTCAATTCAGCAGGGAATCCATGAAAAACCAAGTCATATGACTGCAGGTCTCCTTGATAATCCCCTTCTACAGATTGCCTTATAACTAACTGATTATCAGATCCTTCTAAGTCAAACTTCGCCTCTCGATATCCTCCTGATTCATACTCGTAGCCATCATGGGCGTCGTCATAGTAATACGATGTCTCAGATCCTCGCTTATAGTAGATATGAAGTGTAACTGTATCAATTGTCTTCTCTCCCACATACTGTTGCAACGGATACATCGGCAAGATGGCTCCTTCTTTTATATATAGCGGATAAGTCTCACTTGTCAAAACAAATGAAGTCTCAGATCCACCAAGATGTATAGAGTCATCCCAGTAGTTGAACCATTTCCCTTGAGGGAGATAGACATCTTTAGTCGTAGACTTTTCCTTAGTGATAGGTGTAGTCAAGATGTGATCACCACATAAAAACTCATGATCTCTAGAGTGCGTCTGCGGGTCATGCTGATCATAAAAGCTAATCGGCGTGAGTATCGGATAACCAGTCTTATGATGACGCCAGAAGGCAGTGTAATGATATGGCAACATCCGATATCTCAACTCAACCGCCTCTCTAAATATATCTAACGTCTCTTCACCAAAAGACCAAGGCTCCTGATCACCATCATCTTGTGAACTATGCACTCTACAGAATGGATGGAAGATCGCTAACTGGATCCAACGTGCCATCATCTTTGGTGTAGGCTGACCGATGAAACCTCCGATATCCGATCCCGAAAAAGAAACACCGCTTATCGCAAGTCTTTGGCACTGGATACCTGCTATCCAGACGTGCTGCCACGTAGCAATGTTATCTCCAGTCCATACACTCGAATATCGCTGAAGACCACTGTATCCTGATCGCGTTATAATGAGGCCGCGTCTGCCGCCTGCATGTTTCTTCACTCCTTCATACGTCGCTCGCGCCATCTGAAGTCCATAGATATTGTGTGCTTTGCGATGACTTGCAGGACTTCCTTCATAGTGAAACATCACATCATCGGGCATCGTCTTAGACTCTACCTCGAAGAGTGCTGGTTCGTTCATATCATTCCAGACACCAGCTACACCGATATCACCTATAAGGTCTTTATAAAGATCTGCCCACCACTCTCTTACTTCTGGATTCGTATAATCTGGGAAGTAGCAATCACCCGGCCATACCTTACCTTCTGCATAAGGACCATCTAATCTCTTCAAAAAGTATCCTTTCTCAACTCCTTCTTTGAAGACCCAGTAATCAGGATCTTTCTTGATACCCGGATCTATGATGACCATCGTCTTAAAACCTTGATCTTTAAGATCACTTACGAGTCCCTTAGGATCTGGAAAACGCTCGTTATCCCAAGTAAAGCATCTGAAGCCATCCATATAGTCTATATCAAGATAGATCGCATCACAAGGTATCTTGAGATCTCGCATCTTGGTGGTGACCTCTCTTACTTCAGACTCTGGATAATAACTCCACTTGCACTGCTGAAATCCTAAAGACCACAACGCTGGCATATCAGGTGTACCTGTTAACTCGGCATATCTCTTATTAACATCTAAAAGCTCAGGACCTGCGATGAAGTAGTAGTTCATCTCACCTCCATGTGCCCAAAAGCTTGCAGCTTCGTTACGCTCTTTCCCAAAGTCAAAAAAGGTCCTAAATGAATTATCAAAAAAGATCCCATATCCTATACCTCCATGGAGGCCATAGTAAAAGGGTATATTTTTATAAAGCGGGTCAGAGCCATAATCATAACCATAGCAGTCCGTACCCCAGTTTTCAAATCGTCGTCCCTTGAGGTTCAACTCAGAAGGTTTATCTCCAAGCCCATAAAACACCTCTGACGGGTACACATGCTTAGACATCTGAATGATGTCGTTGCCAGTCTCACTATCCCTCTCATAGTGAAATCCTTTTTCATCTTTATTGATCACATGATCTTCTTTGTTCAAGAAGCTCACTTTACTATCTGCTTTTGATATACGGCACTTGACATATGGCGTGATGATCTCGGTAACATCTGGCCCATCATGAAAAGAGATGTCTGAAGGAGATAAGTCAAATGTAGGATCTAACGCATATGAGAAGTCTTTCTCAAAATATCCTTGAGTACCATACCTCACCCTTATTATATAATCCGTGATGGCTTCAACCCTCAGTATATTACCCTGATCAGTACGCCCTTCATACCGACTGTCTGTCCAAGTATGGCTTTGTATCGCCCCTGGAAAAAATTCAGTTTTATTCAAAACAGTAGAACTCTAAAAATGAAAAAATACGAATAGATGGGCCTGCATCTTGAAGATGTCATTCCCTTTTTCATATGACGACTTGCAAACATAAAAACTGCATACAAACCAAACTACTAAAAGAAGAAAATTAAAAGGTCAAACTTGTGCTCCTATATGGGTGTTTGCTGGTATAACTGCTCCCTTCTGTATGATGATAATCCCTTGCTTGACAGTGTATCCATCTCCTTCATGATCTTCAAGGTCCGGTGAACCTATAATCGTACAGCCGTCACCTACTTTGACATTCTTATCGACAATCACATTCTTGAGGTGACAGTTTTCTCCTATCCCGAGGAGTGCGATGTCAGGATTCTGTGCTAAGTCATTAAGCGTTTGATAATAATCGATACCCATCACTATGCATTGATCTATGATAGTTCCCTTCCCTATCCTCGACCGTACTCCTATGACAGACCAGTAGATACTCTTGGCATGTATAATACTACCTTCAGATACAAGTGTCTTATCTAGATGAGCGCCAAAAATCTTTGTAGGCGAAAGCATGCGTGAGTTGGTATAGACCTTCTCCATGTTATCATAGAGATTAAACTCTGGAAGAAATTCTGCTAATCTGAGATTGGCATCAAAGAAAGAACCGATCGTTCCTATATCTGTCCAGTAACCCCCAAAAGCAAAACTTGCAGCAGTATATGCCTTGCTCTCTACTGCATATGGGATGATCTCTTTCCCAAAATCTACGGCCTTCGGATTTTCCTCAAATAACTTGGTAAGTATACCCTCAGAAAAAACATAGATACCCATCGAAGCTAGGTAGTGTTTATCCTGATCTGCATATTCTTGATCCACCACAGACTGCCACTTAGGCAACTCCTCTGCTGATGGTTTCTCTACAAAGTTATCGATAAGGCCATTCTCATTGACTTTCATGATACCAAAGGCAGTCGCATCTTTTGCCTCTACGGGGATGGTAGCAACAGTCACTTCAGCATTTTTTTCTTCATGATAAGCAAGGATTTTTTTAAAATCCATCTGATAGAGTTGATCACCAGAAAGGATCATGACATGATCAAAATCATGTCGATCAAGATGTTTCACAACCTGCCTCACTGCATCAGCTGTACCTTGAAACCAATCCATGTTATCAGCAGTCTGCTCAGCCGCCAAGATGTCTACAAAGCCCCTAGAAAATCTATCAAAGCTGTAAGCATTTTTGATATGCCTGTTGAGCGAAGCTGAATTAAACTGTGTAAGCACAAACATCCGATGAATCTCCGAGTTGAGACAGTTGGAGATCGGAATGTCTATCAACCTAAACTTACCTGCGATAGGCACCGCTGGTTTGGATCGATCCTTAGTTAGAGGATAGAGTCTTGAGCCAACACCCCCTCCCAAGATGACTGCTATAGTTTTTTTAGCGTCCATTAGTTTTCTATTAATTGGTTATAGATCGATATATATTGCTTTGCTGATTGGTTCCACGAAAAATCCATCTTCATGGCATTCTTTCTGATCTGCTTATATCTCTTCGTATCCCTATAAAGATGTAGTGCTCTTCCCATAGCATGTGTTAAGTCATCTACGCTGTCATAATCAAAGGCAACGCCTAGACCACCTGACTCAAAGTCAATCACTGTGTCTTTTAGACCGCCAGTCATACGAGCGATAGCCAAGGCACCATATCTCATAGCGAACATCTGGTTAAGACCACACGGCTCAAACCTAGATGGCATGACTATGAAATCCGAAGATGCGTATACCTGATGAGCAAGCGCTTCATTATATCCGATAAAACAACCTACTCTTTCAGCATACTTATCACGTAACTCTTGAACTTTTCGCTCGATAAAAGGATCTCCTGACCCAAGAATAAAGAAGTTCACAAATCCGAACCTAGCAAGTACTCTCTCTACTGCTGGCACTAATAAATCAGCACCTTTCTGATGTGCAAATCTGCCTATAAAACTGATGAGGGGTATATTATTGAGATGATACAACTCGGAAAGAAGCTCTGCTTTATTGACCTTCTTATATTGATCTACTGTGGTAGTTAATCGATTAGAGAGCAGCTTGTCTGTTTTAGGGTTCCACTCATCAGGGTCGATACCATTTAGAGTGCCGGAGAACTTATCAGGTGTCCTCGACATCATATGCTTTAGTGGTGCTAACTGATCTTTGAGCTCTTCAAGGTAACTCGGAGATACAGTATTCACATGATCAGCATATCGTATAGCAGTGGCTACCGCATCTATGTGGCCATCCCACTCTATGAACTGTGATAGCTTGGATGGAAACTTCGGTAAGAGATCTATGCGTCCCCAACTATATCGACTGTTATATGCTCCATTATGAATCGTATAAAAAGAAGGAATACTGGCTAGGGCTTTCCCTTCTTCAGTATTCTTGATCAAAAACGGGATAAAGCCAGTCTGATGATCATGGCAGTGGATCAGGTCTGGAGTAACACCTGACTTCGGGTCGCTTAACCACTTGATGACACTTCGTTGAAAGGAGATATTACGCTCTGCCTCATCGTCGTATCCATGTCCTGATTCATTGAGGTAGATCGAGTTGCGATCAAACCGGCCTGGTATATCTATGCAGTAGTAATCAAAGGGAAGGTCGCCCTTTTTTAATCTATACACTTCAAATATCGCAGTGTCATCTTCCATGCCGAAAGACCCAGCGTAGTCTCTTCTCAGATTTTGCTTGTCAAACCAAGGCAGCCTATATCTTGGCGTCACGATGACAGGATTCCAACCATGATCCTTGAGATATTTTGGAAGACTTCCTACTACATCTGCCATCCCTCCAGCTTTCGCCGCAGGATAGCATTCAGTTGATACATGAATCACAGTTTTCGCCTTCATCTCAATCTTCTATTACATCATCTGTTGTCTCTAATATAACCACACCAAGCGCTGGTATACGTATATCTATAGAAAAACTTTGGCCATGGCTTGCAGTACTATGCGCAGTGATCAAAGTATCATTTTTATGCATGTCGCTGCCTCCATATTTCGCATCATTGGTATTCAGTATTTCTTGCCAACTTATAAGAGATGGTACACCTACTCGATATGTCTCATGTGCAGTCGGTGTGAAGTTACAGATCACAAGCACCATTTTATCGTCGTCATGTCTCAGGTAGGAAAGAATACAGTTTTCATGATCACCATGATCCACCCATTGAAATCCCTTTTGTTCAAAACTATATCGATGTAAAGGTGACTTGGTTTTGTATAGCTGGTTCAGATCTCTTACCAAGTGCTGTACACCTTTGTGAAGATCATGATCCAACAAATGCCACTCTACCCCATCATCCACACTCCACTCCGAAGTCTGACCGATCTCACATCCCATAAAAAGTAATTTGTGACCAGGATGGGTGAACATATATGCATAGAGTAATCTGAGATTGGCCATGCGCTGCCAGTCATCTCCTGGCATCTTATAGACGAGTGATTTCTTGCCATGTACTACTTCATCATGAGAAAGTGGCAGGACGAAGTTTTCAGAGTAAGCATAAGCCATGCTAAAGCTGATCTCATTGTGATGAAACTTCCGATGCACAGGGTCTCTTTCGAGATAGGCGAGCGTATCATTCATCCATCCCATCATCCATTTATATCCAAAGCCTAGTCCTCCTTCATGTACTGGTTTAGTCACTCCGTCAAAGGCAGTAGACTCCTCGGCTATCATCATGATACCTGGATGATGAGCGTAGCAACTGCTATTAAGATCTTTCAGAAAGGAGATAGCAGCTAGATTATGGTTACCACCATATTCGTTAGGGTCCCACTCGCCTTCTTCTCTACTATAATCTAAGTATATCATAGACGCCACGGCGTCTACCCTAAGACCATCGATATGATATCTCTCTAACCAAAAGTTAGCACTGGATATCAGAAACGATCTTACCTCTGGCCTTTCGTAGTTGAAGATGAGGCTATTCCAATCTGGATGAAATCCTTTCTTGGGATTAGGGTGCTCATATACTTGCGAGCCATCAAAATCCGCCAACCAGGATTCGTCAGAAGGAAAGTGAGCAGGGACCCAATCTAGGATGACACCTATACCCGCTCTATGAAGACTATCCACTAATGTCATGAAGTCTTGGGGACCTCCAAATCTACTTGTCGGTGCAAAAAATCCCGTAGTAAGATATCCCCAAGAAGGATAATAAGGATGCTCAGTGACAGGAAGTAACTCTACATGGGTATAGCCCATCTGCACAACGTAATCCACGAGTTCTGTAGCTAGATCTTGGTAACTCAGGCTGGTTTTGTCGGCCTTCTTTTTCCAACTTCCTAAGTGCAGTTCATATATCGATACGGGGCTCTTATAAGGATCAAAGTTTTTACGTTGCTCCATCCAGTCGTCATCGCTCCACTCGAACCAAGTGTCCCATGAGATGGTCGAAGTCTGGGGCGCCTGTTCATAAACTAATCCATATGGATCCGCCTTCTCTCTTACCTTCTGATCATAGTTACTATGGATCTTATACTTATAGAGTTCACCAAGTTCCAACTTAGGTATCCAGCCTTCCCAGATACCACTACTGTCCCATCTGACATGTAACTGATGCTGCCTGCCATCCCAATCATTAAAATTACCGATGACTTGTACAGCGCGCGCTGCTGGCGCATAGACTGCAAAGTAGGTACCCATCACGCCATCTTTTTCTACTAGATGGCTGCCTAACTTCTCATATAGATTATGATGCGATCCAGACTTGAATAGATAGATATCGTACTCTGTAAGTTCACTATGTGAGAGTACCTGATTAGCCATGCAGAGTATTCATTTTTCGTAGCACTTTCGTAAATATAACTCTTGCCAATGTGCTTAGAAGAACGATTCCTTGATTATAACTTCAACGGATGACAGTTATGTCACCTGTCAGTACTGGTTGGGCTACATCCCCGAGAATCTCGATGTGATACACATAAACTCCTGGCTGGTAAGAGCCGGGCGACCAACCATCATCGGCGACATTGGTTGTGATGTTGTTCTTACGAAAAATTTCACCACCCCATCTATCATAGATCACCAGATTATATCGAAAGCTGTAGATCGGATCAACATGCAAAAAGAAAAACTCGTTGACCGGATTGATGGGTGCTTGAGTCATGAGGACATTGGGCACAAAGAAGTTGATACCGGGATCAACAAATATGTCAAACTGTGCTACTCCGATACATCCTATATCATCAGTCACTTCGACCATATAAGTTTGGTCGTTTTCAAGTATAACCGTGGGGTCTAGACAGTCATCACAACTAAGCCCGATAGGAGGCGTCCATCTTATCTGATCGATGATCCCTGTTACTTCTAACTCTATGGGAGTCTCTAAAAATATCCTAATGCTATCATCTGAAGCAAGAGCAACTTCAGGTATGTCTTGTACTGCCACTTCCCAGATTCTATCCAAGCTATCACATCCTTCAAGAGAACTAAAGAACTGATTATGGCTTCCTTCTTCCCAGTAGACCTCGCCCCCAAAAGTAATGGTGTCTCCTTCGCAGATGATCGTGTCTTGGATCTCAACCTCTGCCTCTTCATCCAATCTATCATATATGATGGTTTCAGTGAATCGCTCTATACAACCTTCCGTATCCATCGCCTCAAGGGTCACTTCATATTCTCGAGGATTGTTGCCTAGGATAGTGATGTCTTGATCTCTAGAGACTGTGGTGCCATCTACAGACCATGTCCAAGAATCTATAGGGTGGTCTCCTTCTAAAGAAGTATTTACGAAAGTGATAGGACCTGGGTCGCAAGGATCAAATGAAACATCGAAAGCAAGGTCAGCCTTATCAAATATCTCAATCTGAAATCGCGCTGTATCCACACAGCTCAGTTGATCATTGAGGATCATAAATCCATGATATATGCCAGGACCATCTAATCGAGCGCGTACATCTCTGTACACGATGCCTTGCTGAGAGAATACAAGATCATCACTGTCATCATAAACCAACCACTTGTAGTCATCAATGAATTCTTGCTCGATACTCAGATTAACAAGATCGACTTCATCCTCGCAGCTCTCGAAAATAAAAACCGGAAAGCCCTCTTGACCGGGCACCTCATAATCTACTTCTACAGATTCCAGCTCAGCATAAACAAGCGGTCTACATGTCTCCACATTGACCTCAAAGTCCCTGCGATATGATCCGATCTGGACACCGTCTCGAAATTCATCTACACATACCCCGAGGACAAATGAACCTAAGATATTAGGCACACCGGATATACGACCAGTCTTAGAATTGATTCTAATCTGAGGATCTCCACCTATCGGGTTGTCCTTTGTAAAACCATTGGTATAAATTACTTCATCAAAATTAGGGGGGCATGTAGCATGATCAGGCTTGACACAGTTACAACATATGGGTGGAGCATTACCTGGATTAACCCCCGATATAAATGGCGTGCAAAGTTTATAAACTAAGGAATCACCTTCTACATCGATTGCCCCGTGATCAAAATCAAAATCAAATCCTAAACAAACAAAGATAGGTGGGTTCTCCTTGAAGACAGGACTATTGTTCGTCCTTTTCATAGCTTCCGGAGTAATGATGATATCATATACCGCACCAGTCTGAGCTGGATCCTGAATGTTAGTAATCGAAAAGTTGCGACAGCATCGCTGATGCGCCACCATATAAGTAAATGGGCCAGTCTCTAGAGTAATCTGAAAGTTATAGATACCTGACTCTATGATGAGCTGACTTAAGGTCTCATCCTTACAAGGGTCATCCAGTGCATTGATCTCTAAGATCTGAGTTAGGGGGATATTATCAACCACTTGATAGGTCTGCCAGTCTTGATCATCCTGCTTCACATAGACGCCAAACTCTGCAGGGTTATCAAAATCCAAACCAGCAGTATCGCGATATAAGATGAACTCGATATCATAAGTAACTAAAGTAGAATCCTGATTATAATGAGAAAGACTATAGTAGATATCACCACCTATGATATGTGATGCATACAGCGACATCGGCCCGAACATACATATGCTCAGACATCCAAGAAAGATGACTCTTAGGCGTCGTTTCATGATACAGCAGTGATAACCTTTGTGTTATCAATTATTCTTTAAACTCTCTGGGTTGGTGGATATGGTCTCAAGAAGAGACGGAACGTGGGATAAATATAAAGTATATACGAGAAAACATATAACCTTATTTTATAATATGTAAGATCTCCTTTTTATAGAGATTCAAAGCAAGGGTTAACCCACATTTAATACCTTCCTGACGCTATGCGGACGATTTTGTGACATTTTCGATGATGTTATATAACATCTTGTCATTCTCTTGTTTATAAGAGCAAAGTAGAAATTTAGACCTATGAAGATTACGACCTTATTTATACTACTCATGTCCTCACTTTCTCTAGTGAGTCAAGACAATTGGTTTGTGGATAATCAACCTGAAGAACTCGGAGACGTTCACTGGTTAAGAAGCTATGACGAAGCACTCTCAACATCCGAAAGTCAAGGACTTCCTGTATTTATACTTTTTCAAGAAGTACCTGGATGCCATACATGTACAACCTATGGTAATAAGATATTACAACACCCATTTATAGTTGAGTTGATAGAGACTCACTTTGTACCTCTAGCTATATTTAATAATAAGGGTGGAGAGGATCGCAAGGTGCTACAGAAGTATAGAGAACCCACTTGGAATAATCCAGTAGTACGAGTAACCAATCAAAAAGGTGATGATCTGATCAATCGCATAGCAGGAGATTACAGTCTACTTGGACTAGCGAAAGGTATCAAACAAGCGATGATCTTGTCAGGACAAACTACTCCAGCGTATCTAGATATCTTCCTAGAAGAACTCGAAGGTCAAGGACAAGAAGAAGAAGCCTTTTTATCGATGTATTGCTTTTGGACAGGTGAAAAAGAAATAGCAAAGATAGATGGTGTTCTATCCACTGAAGCGGGATTCATGCATGGTAGAGAAGTCGTGAAAGTCACGTATAACGGTGACAAGACTAATCTCGATCAGATCGCTAAAGAAGCGGATAGTGTGAGCTGCGCTGATCAAGTATATGCCAATCAAAAAGGTAAAGTAGTGGATAAGGGTGTGGGTAGATATCGTCAAGATAGAGAAGTAAAGTATTATCTATCTAAGAGCTCATATAGAGGCATACCGATGACACCACTACAATCAGCTAGAGTTAACTCAGCTATAGGCCAAGGAAAAGATGCTCAACAGTTCTTGTCTCCTAGACAAGTAGAGATGCTGAATCACGTCAGTAACGAAAACAGAATAGGTGATGATTTTGTGTCATCATGGTTAGAAGTCGTGAAGTCGCAAAGAAGCTGAGCAGTAGCAATCTTTAAGAAGAGTTAGGTTAAAGAAAGAGCCGGCCGTGAAGCCAGACCCTCTCTCCGATTCTTATAAATAAGAATCTCAACGTACCTATCTTTAGGTGGTAACCACCTTGTGACGTCATAGTAAAAACTATGTTTATACTTTTTAGGTATTAGATGCGAATCTTCCGTTGATACTTAGATTTACAGTCTAGTCACTTCTAAAAACAATGTTTGTGCATTTAATGCCCATCGCTGATATCAGTGATGGTATTTCAGGTACGCGTTAGATAGTCATTATTAGGAATAGACTACCCAGGAATAAGGAGATATATAATTCACTTTGAACTATACTTTTTAAAAACTACTAATGATGAACAAAAGTTCTTTCTAATGTCAAAGAAGAACATCATTTTCGCATCATAAATTTAACACATTGAAATTGACTTTACTGCAAAAAACCCCAAATTTTTCAGTAGAAAGAGTTTTTCAATCGACAATTTGGGAAGTCATTAGTTAGGCGATATAATTTAGTTGTTCTTTTATGAAAAGTATAACACAACCCGTTGCCTATTTTCTCGTTTATCGTATTATGAAGAGCATATTTCTATTCTTCTTTTTGAGTTCGGCCTTCATATGTGCTGGACAGCAGATCGAAAGTTTTGAGAGTTTTGATGACTTTGAAGCCAAACTTTCTGAATCCAATAAGACTTTAGTGGTGAATTACTGGGCAACGTGGTGCGCTCCTTGTATCAAGGAACTCGTCTACTTCGAGGAACTCGAAGAAAAGTATAAAGATCAAGATGTAGAAGTCATATTGGTTAGCCTAGACTTTAAGAACCAATATGATAGGAGGCTCATACCCTTCGTAGAAAAGAGAGGCCTCAAATCCAGAGTGATACACCTAGCTGATCCTAAGACTAATGACTGGATAGACAAGGTAGACCCATCGTGGTCAGGATCCATTCCAGCTACACAGATCATAAGAGGAAATAAAAAGATATTTATGGAAAGAAGCTTTGATGATCTTGCGTCATTAGAAGAAGTGCTTCACCCGTTCTTAGATAACTAATCAAATACTAGATAAAAATGAAGATATTATTTTCACTTACCATGTTGACTGCCGCAGTAGCATTCATGTCATTCACTGTTCTGGATGGCTACCAAGTCGGAGATACAGCAACGGATTTCAGTCTAAAAAATATCGATGACAAGTTTGTCTCACTTTCAGATTTTGAAGGAGCAGAAGGTTACATTGTCATCTTCACGTGTAACACATGTCCATATGCAGTGATGTATGAAGACAGAATCCAAGAGCTACATGAAAGACATGCTGCTAACGGATACCCTGTTATAGCCATCAACCCGAATGATCCAGAAGTCAAAGCGGGTGATAGCTTCGCGGCTATGAAAGTTCGTGCGAAGGATAAGGGATTTGACTTTCCTTATTTGTTTGATGCAGGACAAGCTGTTTTCCCTCAGTACGGAGCGACTAAGACTCCTCACGTATACATCCTAGATAATGACATGGAGGTGAAGTACATCGGAGCTATCGATGATAATCCACAAGATGCTTCTGCAGTAGGAGTGAAGTATATCGATGACGCGGTTGCTGCTCTCAAAGCAGGTAAAAATCCAACACCAGCGACCACTAAAGCTATTGGCTGTGGTATAAAAGTGAAGAAGGCCTAAGCAAGTCTTCGAAAAAATTAGAAAGGGAGCCACGTGCTCCCTTTTTTTATTACATGTTTCTCATGCCCGATACATCTAAGGCTATGAAGTGATCGTCCATCACATTGCCTACATAGATCTTATCTCCATATCTGATCGCCACAGTAGATGCACTCATATCCTTCCCATCACTTTCGTAAATAGACCTTACATCATAGTCTCCCTTGCCTCTGTAGTCGATCGTCACGATCTCTGAAGGAGAGTACTCATTACTCCCAGCAAAATATGGTAAGGTCATCAGTGATTTAGGGTGACTACCGATCCAGAGCTTGCCGCTTTCGTCTATTTCTATATTATCTACCCCCGAGTCACAAGGGATATCCTCGATTTTATCAAGAGTTCCATCATCATTGATATCGTAGGAGATGACCTTATGGTGCCGCGGAGATGCGACGTATAAGATGTCTCTCTTTTGATCGAGATTGATACCATTTGCGTAAGCGATATCTTCTGCTACAATCTTATAAGCTTGACCATCAAAGTAGCCGACATTACTCCGCTTAAATCCTAGTAAATCTTCCATCTGAAGACCAAGTGAAGTTTTGGATCCATGATCGTTAGAGTAGTAAAACTTCTCTCTATCTACTGCTACGACGTCATTAGGACTAAAGACGAGGTCATCTTTATGAGACTTGATAAAACGAAGAGTCTTTCCCTCAAGGGTAAACTCCTCTATAGAGTGCTCAGCCTCGGTATCCAAGGAGCTGACTCCTTCTGTTGACTTCGTGATGTGATTGATGACTAAGAGCCGGTATTTAGCACTATCGAGTTGAAGCATGTGTATACCATGCGGATAGATCTCCATATCTCGAGAAGTGATAAGAGGAGTGATCGCCTTACTGGCAAGATCCATGTGGTACAAACCGCTGATATAGTCCTTACCATCCCGTCGTCCTGCTCGGTCATCAGAAGAAATAATCATAAAGCCATCCTCATAGCTGATAGCGAAGTCCTCAGCACCGGGGATGTCATAACTTTCGATCTGGCCTTGGTAAGAGTTTTCTATAGATCGAAAAGTCCCAGTCTTGCTGAGGTCATAGACAAAGTATAGGACAAAAATGAGAAGTAAGATTCCTATGATCTTCAGGATGCGCTTCATGGTAGCTCGTGTTTTGTCTGGTTAATATAGACATAAAGCACAAGCAAGCTGGCTACCAATCAAAACTCAATTGGCCATCTGGATCAGTCTCTTCCTTGGGCTCTACAAAGTTAGAAGACGTCAGTCCGACGAGTCTTATAGACATCTCTGGTTGATAGTTATCTCTGAGCAGTTTGAAAGCAAGCGATCTAATTTCTTCCTGATCGGAGATCGGACAGCTCAGAGATTTACTTCTCGTGATGATATCAAAAGAAGAAGTTTTAAGCTTCAGCGTAATCGTCCGTCCATACTTTTGATGTCGCTCCAAGCGATCCATGAGTTTCAAGACGATATCCTCGAGTTTCGTCTCTAACTCTTCTAGTGACTTGAGATTTTCATCTACGGTTCGTTCAACAGCGATGGACTTTCGAATGCGATTAGGTTGAACAGGACGGTTATCGATCCCTCGTACGATGTCATGATAGAATCTTCCCGACTTTCCGAATTTCTTGATCAAGTCTACCCTCCTCCATTCTTTCAAGTCTTTACCTGAGTGTATGCCGAGTTCTTTCATCTTCTTAGCAGTCACCTTGCCTACGCCATAGAACTTCTCGATGGCTAACTTCTCCAAGAAGGCTTCTGCTTGATGTGGCTTGACCACAGTGATGCCATCTGGCTTGTTCATATCAGATGCGACCTTGGCTATGAACTTACTATAGGACACCCCCGCTGATGCTGTGAGTTGAGTCTCCGCTTTGATATCTGCCTTGATGGCCTTAGCAATATCTGTGGCATAGGTGATATCCTTCTTACACTCTGTCACATCGAGATATGCTTCATCAAGTGATAGCGGCTCGATCAAGTCAGTGTAGCGAGCAAATATCTCTCGTATCTGCTTTGATACTGCGCTATATGCTTCAAATCTCGGCCTCACAAAGATGATATCAGGACATAGCGCCTTGGCCTTAAACCCAGGCATGGCAGATCTCACACCAAACTTCCTCGCTTCATAACTACAGGTCGTGAGCACTCCCCTCTTCTCACCGCCACCCACAGCGACAGGCTTCCCTTGAAGTGACGGGTCGTCTCTTTGCTCTACAGATGCATAAAAGGCATCCATGTCTATGTGGAGGATTTTTCTTGAAGGAGACATATGCGTCATGTACCCAATGTCTCTGCAAGTTAGGTAGAGTTACCGCTTACCTGCAAGTAGATATAGCACTGCCATTCTGATGGCCACACCGTTTTCAACTTGGTTGAGTATGATAGAGTGCTCCGAGTCGGCTACATCACTGTTCAGTTCGATACCGCGATTGATAGGACCTGGGTGCATGATGGTGATCTCTTTATCAAGCTTAGCGAGTCTCTTTTTATCGATACCGTAGTAGATCGAATATTCGCGAAGGCTGGGTATGTATTTAACATCCTGACGCTCGAGTTGAATACGTAGGACATTAGCTATATCACACCATGCTAGTGCTTCGTCTACGCTGTAGAAGACCTTGACACCAAGACTGTCTATATGTTTTTGGATGAGGGTCGGTGGACCACATACTGCTACCTCAGCACCCAGCTTTTGCAGGCAAAAGATATTAGACAATGCCACTCTGGAGTGCTTTACATCACCGACGATCACTACCTTCTTTCCTTTTACATCGCCATACTTTTCGCGGATAGAGTATGCATCGAGTAATGCTTGTGTAGGATGCTCATGCGTTCCATCACCAGCATTGATGACATTAGCTTCTATGCGTCGAGATAGATAGATCGGAGTCCCTGGAGTCGGGTGACGTATGACTATCATATCGACTTTCATCGATAGAACATTATTCACCGTGTCTAGTAATGTTTCACCTTTCTTGACTGATGATGAAGAAGCAGAAAAATTGACAACATCTGCTGATAGTCTTTTCTCCGCTAGCTCGAAGGAAATCTTCGTACGAGTACTATTTTCAAAAAAGAGATTAGCGATAGTGACATCCCTGAGGCTTGGGACCTTTTTGATGGGTCTATTAATAACGTCTTTGAACTCGTCGGCTGTCTGAAAGATCAATTGGATATCCGCCGGAGTAATGTACTTGATCCCAAGTAAATGTCGTGTGCTTAAGTGAGGTTCCGACATAGCAGGCGCTAAGATGATTCTTTTTTGGAAAATAACTTAATCTGATCCTTACCATCGAGGTGTGACCACTCTACCCTGACATATGCTTCATCGATGGCATCCACGGTGATGCCTGTGATATCTGGATGTATCGGAAAGTGTCTGTTGAATCTACGATCTACGAGAACAAGAAGTTCTATCTGCGATGGTCGTCCAAATTGTTGGAGGGCACTGATCGCTGCATGGATCGATCGTCCAGTATATAAGACATCATCGACTAAGATGACTTTGCGATCTTCGATGATAAAGTCGATCTCTGTTTGACTAGGTGCTAGAGGTCGATCTCTCTTCCTATAGTCATCACGATGAAAGCTGATATCGATCTTACCATAGTCAAAGTCGGTGATCTTTCTATTGTGTAGTAACTCAACGATGCGATCTGAAAAGATGGCACCTCTATCTTGTACACCGATGATACATACGTCCGCAAAGTCATCATACTTCTCTATGAGATTCTGACAGATCCTCTCGCAGGTGAGCGAGAATCTTTCTTGTGGTAGTATGACTTTACCCTTACTCATCGATGAGTGACCTCTACTTTTTGTTTTGCATTTTTTTCTTCCAACTATCCTTGAGCGATACGGTCCTATTAAAGACAGGCTGCTCGGCGCTAGTGGATTGATCTGCTACAAAGTAACCTTTGCGCATGAATTGATATTGATCTCCGCCTTTGGCATCCTTCAGACTTGCTTCTGCCCTGGCAGTCACCTTCGTCAATGACTCAGGATTATAAAAATCCAAAAACTCCTTGTCTTCATGTCCATCTGGCTTCGGATCTGAGAACAACGTATCATATAATCTCACATCTGCGTCCACAGCCGTGGCTTGATCTACCCAATGTAAAGTTCCTTTCGCCTTCACTCCACTATTATCAGATCCACTTTTACTATCTGGATAGTAGGTGCAGAGCACCTCTTGGATCTCTCCGTCATCACCCTTCACTACATCATGGCAGTTCAGGATATAGGCTCCTTTTAATCTGACATTGCGCTCAAGGCCCATCCTAAAGTATTTCTTAGGTGGATCGAGCATGAAATCGTCACGCTCTATATAGATATGCTTCGAGAAGGTTACTTCTCTAGATCCTGAGTTTTCATCTTCAGGATTGTTATCAAGTGGTAGCAACTCTCCATCTTTTTCATAATTGGTGATAGTAACCTTGAGTGGATTGAGGACTGCCATCACTCGCTTCGAAGTCTTGTTAAGTGAGTCGCGTACACAGCTCTCTAGGAGTGATAACTCTACGAGATTATCGCGCTTGGCTACACCTACTTTATCACAAAACTCTCTGATCGCCTCTGGTGGATACCCACGTCTTCGCATGCCCGACAAGGTGCTCATCCGAGGGTCATCCCAACCTTCTACAAGACCTTCTTCCACTAGCTTCATCAGCTTACGCTTACTAGTGATCATATACTCGATGTTCATCCGAGCAAATTCTATCTGGCGAGAAGGATAGATCTCGAGATTTTCTATAAACCAGTTATAAAGTGGACGGTGATGTCTAAACTCTAATGAGCACAAAGAGTGCGTGATCTCTTCTATACTATCAGACTGTCCATGAGTGAAGTCATACATCGGATAGATGATCCACTCTTCGCCCGTGCGGTGATGTGCTTCACGCTTGATCCGATAAAGCACGGGATCCCTCATGTGCATGTTAGGCGAAGACATATCCACCTTAGCACGTAAAACCTTGCTTCCATCTGGGAAAGCTCCTTCTTTCATACCTACGAAGAGCTCAAGATTTTCTTCGATGCTTCGATCTCTATGAGGACTCGCAGTGCCAGGTTCTGTGGGAATCCCTTTTTGCTCAGCGATCTCCTCAGCAGTACTATCATCTACATAAGCTTTGCCCTCTTTGATAAGCTTAGTAGCGAACGCATACAACTCCGAGAAGTAATCAGAAGCAAATCGAGCTTCTCCTTCCCAGTCAAATCCTAGCCACTTGATATCCTTCTTGATCGCCTCTACATATCTCGTCTCCTCGGTTGTAGGATTGGTATCGTCAAATCGAAGATTAGTCTTACCTCCATACTTCTGTGCTATACCAAAGTTGATACAGATCGCCTTAGAATGACCTACATGTAGAAAGCCATTAGGTTCTGGCGGAAATCGTGTGTAGATGTCACTCGGCACCTTACCCGCACGGATGTCCTCTTCGATCTCTTCTTCCAAGAAGTTTCTTGGAGATCCTAGTATGTCTTTGAATTTCTCGATACTCATACAACTCTTACTATTTCCGATGCAGTTTGTGTGCAGGATTGCAAAGATACCACTCCTATACAAAGGTGGTGAGAACTCAGCTTTTACATCCTTAGCGGCATCTCTATACCCAGCAGACCCATGGCATGCTCAAGTACTTGGGCGACTTCGTTACAGAGAGTTAGACGATATGATTTGGCTTCATCACTTTCTGCCGTAAGAACTCGCACATCGTGATAAAACTTGTGAAACTTCTTAGCTAGATCATAAGCAAAGCTAGCGATGATAGAAGGGTCGTAGCCCTTAGCTGCCTTTTGTACTTCATCAGGATATGTGAGTAAAGTAGCAAGAAGTGCTTTCTCAGAAGGATCTACATTTGCGTAAGCGTCATAAGAAGGGAGTTCGCTCATATCAGTCTTACGTAGGATCGACTTGATCCGCACAAATGCGTTTTGGATATAGGGTCCCGTCTGCCCTTGCATATCGACAGATTCTTTTGGGTCGAAGACCATCCTTTTCTTAGGATTGACTTTTAGAATGAAGAACTTCAAAGCAGCTAATCCGATCTTTTTATAGATCTCTTGTCTCTCCTCTTGGCTGATCTCTTCTAATTCTCCTCTTTCTAATGCAGACTTCTCTACTTCCCCTATCACCTCTGCTATCAAATCATCAGCATCGACGATAGTCCCTTCTCTGCCTTTCATACGACCTGTAGGCAGGTCTACCATGCCATATGAAAGATGATAAAGTCCATCTGCATAGGGCTCTCCTAGTTTCTTGAGAGTCTCAAACAAAACTTGAAAGTGATAGTCTTGCTCATCCCCTACAACATATATCATGCGATCTGAGCCAAATCTTTTGTATCGCTCCTGTGCGGTACCCAAGTCCTGTGTCATGTATACCGAAGTACCATCACTCCTTAATAAGATCTTTCGATCAAGCCCTTCCTCTGTTAGATCCACCCATACGCTTCCATCATCCTCCTTCTCAAATATGCCTTGCTCTAAACCTTGCTCTATGATATCCTTACCAAGAAGATATGTGTTGCTCTCATACTCCTTACTGTCAAAGTCTACTCCCAGTTGATTATATGTATCCTGCCAACCTTCATATACCCAATTGTTCATTCGAGTCCATAGCTCTCTTACTGTTGAGTCGTTTGACTCCCAAGCGATCAAGAGATCTCTTGCTTGCTTACCTATGGTGCTATATTCATTGAAGTACTTGTTTTTGTAGGACTTGAAAAAAGCAGAAGATTGTTGATCCGGTTTTGCATCTGAGGCTAAGGCAGCTTTACCAGCTGGTGATTCTTGCCATTCGCTATATTCTAATTGAAATCTTTTCTCAAATTGAACATAATAATCACCGACTAAGTGGTCCCCTTTAACTTTATCATCTTCAGGGGTCCTTGCCTCTTTGTCTAGTTGCCAAGCAAGCATGCTTTTACAGATGGCTATACCTCGATCATTGATAACTTTTGTCTTTGTTATCTCATGACCTACGGCACTCAAGATTTTGTACGTCGACCATCCGAGTAGGATATTACGAACATGTCCAAGATGTAAAGGCTTGTTGGTATTAGGGCTCGAATATTCTACTACCACATTATCACTTCCACTTGAAACGATCCCTAGGTTATCTCTCGAGGTGATGGCACTCAGGGTCGACAGCCAGTAATCATCAGGCATCGTAAAGTTCAAAAATCCCTTGATCACATTATAACCTGCAGCTACATCAGGATGATGCTCGATGATATAAGATCCTAGCTTCTCCCCGATCTCTTCAGGCTTCTGTCTCAGCACTTTCGTAAATGGAAATACAACTAATGTATAGTCCCCATCAAACTCCTTCTTTGTCTCTGATAAGATGATCTTATCCGTCTCTACTTGATGGTCGTAGACCTTCGCTATCGCCTCAGTTATCGACTGAACGAGTGTATCTAAACTTGTCACTTCAACTCCCTTTTTCTGATTTGGACTACGAAAGTAGTATAAAGGTGGTAGTCACTTCTATTTTACTCCTAGACGTTTTTTTATAGCGCTATCTATCCATCTCTCAGGGAGACGCAGTGGGATGGACCAATTCATGAGTCGCTGAGGAACAAAGGCATATCTCAACTTGGGATTATCGTTATCTACGATGTCAGCAAGTTGCTTACCTAGATATGATGCCTTTAAACCTGCTTCGCCACCTTTCTTAGCTGCCTCGCCAAACTTTCTTAAGATATCACCATAGATGGTGGATTCATATTTTTCAAAGTTGATTCCCTTATCCCAGATTGGTGTCTTCACAGATCCAGGCCCAACGATAACCACCTTCACCCCAAATGGTAGCAATTCTCTCCTTAGACCATGAGAGAATCCTTCGACCGCATGCTTCGTACTCGCATATATTGCCACAAATGGCGCAGCTATCTTGCCAGCGACACTGCTGATATTGATGATCTTTCCCGCTTGTCCTTGATGAGATTCTCGTGCACCGAGTAGAGGTAGACACGCTTTGGTAACTCTGATGAGTCCCAATACATTTACCTGATACTGGCTCTCTATCTCCGACATTTCTTGGTAGAGGATAGGTCCACCTAAGGCTATACCAGAATTGTTGATTAGAGCATGTAATCCTTCATCACCCAACATCGGTGTGATCCTTTGGATCTCAGAGAGAACAGCCTCCTCATCTGTTACATCAAAAAGGAGCGGCTCATATGCTTCTCCTAACTCTGCGCTTAAGCGCAGAGCATCGGCTTCTTTTCTGACACTTCCATATACTTTGTATCCTCTGGCGATGCAAGCTTTAGCTGCCTCATAACCGATGCCCGTAGAGACTCCGGTGATGAGTACAGCTTTTGATTTTAGGTTCATACTAGTCTTCGTCAAGCGCTTGATCGATCTTATAAACTAGATACGATCTGTGCACTTCAGTCTCTCCATTGCCTTTGTTCTTTTGCATGGCCGACCTAATAGAAGTGAGTTGCTTGTACATAGCGGCCTTTGCTATATGATCGTAAGAAGAACTTTTCAATCCACTCGCTAGAGCACTCACATAGTTCTGCTGCAGCATCTGTCGAGCTGGATTCACTGCAGTATTGAGATCACTGGCAAAGAGGCCTTTTGATGTATCATCAAAAAGTTCGGCGACTGTATATTGATTGCCATAGTGCCGACTATTAGTCATCCTTGTCAGTATCACAGGATTGAGGATATGACTTAACAAGATCCTTTGGTATAAACCAACACGACCTAAGATCTTAGGGTCTTCAGTGGAACCCCAGTGATTCCATCCTCGACGTTGGTTCTGGAGATGGCTATAGATTTCTTTTCCTACCGAGAATGCATCTGGTGCGAAAGCATATTTATTCAGCAATTCGACTGCTCGCTTTTGCTGACTATAATCTACTGGAGTAAAGGGCTGACTTTCGGAGTCTTGTCCATGAAGAGTTCTATCTATTTTAACTCCACCTATGTATCTAGAGATCGCATTAAGAGCAGAATATTGATCACCGAGTAGGCGTCTATAACCTCCAGTCATCTCATGATAGCTCTCTCCGTCATCCACTAATCGATCCATCAATTGTCCTAAAGCATTTCTAGAAAGCTGTATTCTTTCTTCGCCCCACTTCATCACATCACTACTCATGTCCCAAGCATTGATCCGTGGATCTATTCCAAGACTAGATGAGAACATAGCATCCGCATCATTACCAAATCTAAGTTGATCTTCTGTGGCTCTATCCATAAGTTTTTTCACACGCATGTCCTCTGCTCTCTCATTGGAGTTAGACGGTGCATAGGCAAATTCTATAGCCCACTTATCATAGGGGCCAGGCACTAATGACTGATAATTGCCCTGTTTTGATTTATCCAGTGAAAGATTCATCGGATTATAATCCATGACCGAACTGGTAAGTCCCATTTCTTCAGTAAGGGATCTGTCGTGTACCTGATCTGCATCCCATAGATGACTAGAAGTATAGTTATGCGCAAGGCCCAGAGTATGACCTACTTCATGTAGTAGTAGCTCGATAAGGGTTTCCTCTTCCATCCGTTTCACCTCTCTTATATCGAAACCTTGAGCTTTTGCTATAGTCTTTCCAAAAGCAATCTTATTAACCGCTTCATGTTGTGCGATACAGAAGTGCTTGAAGTTGGGATGAGCGTGTTCATGAGCCTCAAGATCATCGGAGATCATCTCCTCGATAGTTCTTCCATCGAGGTCATAAAGTGCATTTTCGGTTGGTACGCCTCTGATAAATGTATAGTCCAACATGATATCCGCTGCTAGGATCTGACCCGTACGCGGATTAACAAAACTTGGCCCCCAAGCACTACCCATGTAAGGTGCTGCCGTCCAGCGAAGCACATTATATCTCACATCTCCAGCATCCCAGTCGGCGTCATCTGGTTGCTGCTTAACCACCACAGCATTTTTAAATCCTGCTTCTTCAAAAGCGAGATTCCATCTTTCGACACCTTTTTTGATGATCGGTCTGATATCTACGGGAGTCGTATTCTCCATCCAAAAGGTAATCGGCTCTACGGGTTCTGATAGCTCTGCACTTGGATCTTTCTTCACTAGATGCCAGCGATGGATCATATCTCTATAAGGAGTAGCTTCAGTACTCGTCTGATCTGTAACTTCAGTGACGAAGTGACCTACACGAGGATCTTCATATCTTGGTTGATAGTCATTATCAGGCATCTCAAGAATGCTATGTTGTATTTGGATAGTCGTATATCGAGCGTCAGTTACTGTGGGTAAGCCATAGTTTGTCGGATTAGAGTTTTCATAGACGTAGTCCACAACTACATCAGTATTCTTAGGGTAATTACGCACAGCAGCGATCTTAGTCTTTTCCTTACTCATACCGCCCAACTTAAATGGATTCTTAGGCCCTCTCCCTGGAGGAAAAGAAAACTTCAACTGCGCTAAGACTTCAGATTTATATAGGCCATCAGCGGCTATCAGGTAGGTGTCCTTCGCCTCATTCATTGCGGCGATCGTCTCTATCTCAAATATTGGCTCATTGATATTAACTGATGAAGTTCTTGCTAGAGCATTGTCGGGGTCAAAATAGAAGTTAGTATTCTGCTCTTTGAACTCCAACTTATCATAGTACTTGGAGATTTTGAAGATCTTTTCCCAGCCATAGTTTCCTCTTACCCAACCAGCGTTGAGAGATCCATTTTCACTGTGAAAAAAGTGGAGGTACTCCTTATTGAGTTGATCCGCTCTTATCTCCATGAAGATATTACCCTTGGCAGTATCTTGGTATATCGGGAAAAGTCCATCTATTTTTTTACAAGACTTCGTTACCTCAGCTATCGTCTTGACCTTGTTTTTGTCTTCTTTTTCTTCCTTATCGTCTTTCTTATCTTCCTCTTTCTTGGTTTCAGCCTTTACATCTTTATTAGGTGGAGGCGGGGGAAGAGGCGCTACCTGTGCAGTTATTTGTAGAGAACAAATACTTAATACGATAGTCCATAATGCAAGGTTCATTAGTCTCATAGTCAGCTATTAACAGTTTAGGTGATCATTCAAATTAGGAAGTAGAGGTAGATTGTCCCATCTCATCCTCCATCATTAACAAATAATAAACACTCTCCTTTAGAGTAATAGTGTGAAGTCATATCTAAAAAGACTGCTCATATAGGTCAGAAGTTGCGGTCGGTTTAGAAAAAAGTAATAATACCGATATGCAATCTCTCATTGTTTACTTGAGCTTATAGCTTTCACAATATCCCAATCTATATGTATACATATAGATATAATCAAAAAATGTATGGAATCTTGGATATCTAGTAAATGTATTTCTATTTTGATTTGAAGTTAAAAATACACATGCCTAGATCAAGCACTTTATCACAAAAAAAAATGAAGAACGTAATCACTTTAATCTTTCTCCTTGGATTTATCAGTTTAACTGCACAAGACAATAATCTAATAGTTGACTTTATAGGTTTTCAAGAACAAGCTGCTGCTATACAAGCTACAGCCAATGTCCCCCAGAGTAATCCTCCGTCACGGGTCATAGGTGTAAGAGGCATAGCAGTTCCTGAGGCTACAAACGGTGTAGGTGTCTTAGGCACGGGAAACACAGGTCTATTTGGAGACGGGAATATGCAAGGCGGAACAGGTGTTTTTGGTAGAGCAGGATTTAGAGCAGGATGGTTTGAAGGGAATGTTTACACCAATGGCAACCTCGAAGTTACAGGAACCATAAATGGAACCGTGGTAGGATCTTCAGATATAAAACTAAAGAGAATTGTGAATTCTGATGTGACATATCTGGATAGATTATTAAAGCTAGAAACCACAAAGTATTTTTTCAAAACTGATGAATTTGAAACTTTGAATCTTCCAGAGAGGGAACAGCACGGTTTTATCGCACAAGAGATGGAAAAAGTATTTCCTCATCTCGTTCATAACTTAAGGTCGCCTAGAAATTATGATACATCTGGAAACGCTATTGATGATCAAATAGAATACAAGGGAATCAATCACATCGGTTTGATCCCTATCTTAACTAAGGCACTCCAAGAACTACATGCAGAGAACCAAGAATACGTATCACGTATTGATAAACTTGAGGAAGAACTTCATTCTATCAAGATGCTGCTTACTGAAGAGTAAGGATATATGAACAGAAGTGAGAGTCATCGAAGAAGAGAGCATCAAAATGATTTGCTTGAGTGAAGGCTTCTTAGATGAATATCTAAGCTGCATCTTTGCGTTATGGACTCATCAGTAGTCGATACACTCTGGCAGCAAATACAAGAGCAAGATTTGCTCTCACTTGCCGGCCTCGTAAGTGGTGTGCTCTGCGTTTATTTTTTAATCAAGCAGCACATCATCACTTGGGCTTGGGGCATCCTGTATTGCTTGATTTCCTTTGTGATCTTCTGGCGATACCAGTTATATGGTGACTTCATACTCCATATTATCTTCCTAGTGCTTAATATCTATGGCTGGTATACTTGGGCACGTGGAGATGCAAGAAGTGAGTCTGATCTAAAAGTTACTCGCCTTCCCGCTTTCGCAAATATGGGCTTACTCTTCATCAGCCTTGCAGGTATCTGGTTATTCGCCCAGCTCTTGATAGTTGGGCCAAGTTGGTTTGAGGACATGCCAGCTGCTTCCCTGCCCTACTGGGATAGCACCACATCGGTACTCTCAGTCACTGCTATCTGGATGTCAACGCGTAAGTACATCGACAACTGGTATTATTGGTTTGTCATAGACATCTTAGCCACTGGCATCTACTGGTATAAAGGCATTTACTTTTATAGTCTACTTTACTTTATCTACATTTTCTTTGCTGTTGCAGGATATTTGGCTTGGAGTAGATCTCAAAAGGTCTAATATTTGAACTCATGAAAATCGTGATCACCGGCCCCGAGTGCACTGGCAAGACCACCTTGTCCATAGCGTTGGCTAAGTACTATGAAACTCATGTCATATCTGAGTACGCTCGCACCTATCTTGCTAATAAGCTAGACACTCCATATACGAAAGACGATCTCCTCGCTATCGCGAAAGGCACGCGCACTAAGCAGAGTATGGTCAAAAGAAGAGATTTGATGATATGTGACACAAGTATGCTTGTGATGTATATCTGGGGTCAAGTAAAGTTTGGGTCTGCACATCAGGAGATCGAACAGATGCTTAAGGATGATCATGTTGATCTCTATATCCTGCCTGATTGGGATATACCTTTTGTAGAAGATCCACTTCGAGAAAGTAATGGCGACCGCGAAGTTCTACACCGACTCTACAAAAAAGAACTTATCAAACGATCCTTACCATTTACGGAAGTGAAGGGAGATGAAGAGATGAGGCTAAAGATCGCCACCCAGACCATAGATGTTATGTGGAAGTACCGAGAAATACCCTCGAATAAATAAATCTTGCCTATCCTTGCAATGTAATTAGAGAAGGGGTGCCATCATATATGACGGCTGAGATCATACCCTTTGACCTGATCCGGTTCGTACCGGCGTAGGAATCTCAAAGACGGATGTACAGCTCGTACACCTCTTCTCATAACTAATGCATAAAATTATTATGAAGAAGAGCTTCCTCTTATTAAGTATCATCTATTGTTTTTCAATCTCTTATTTGTTATCACAGTCTAAAGACAGTGTCGATATAGAGCAAGTCATCATATCTGCCACTAGGGCTTCCAAGACAGATCCGGTGACTGTTCAAAATATTTCCGCAAGGGAGATTAATAGAATCTATGTCGGTCAGGATCCTGCTTTTCTGCTACAGCAACTATCACCTTCGATTATCTCCTTTTCTGATGCAGGTTCTGATATCGGTAACTATACCCAGTTTCGACTACGTGGGATAGACCAGTCACGGATCAATATCACCTTGGATGGTGTACCACTTAATGACATGCTCGATCAGGGAGTATTCTTTTCCAACTTTTCTGACTTTGGTAATAGCGTAGAAAGTATCCAAGTGCAGCGCGGAGTAAGTGCGTCTAATGTGGGCGTGGCATCTTATGGCGGTGCGGTTAACTTTGAGTCAGCGCGTGTATTTGGAGAAGAAAGAGGGACTGAGCTACAGTTGACTACGGGATCATTTGGAACACTTCGTACTACTGCAGAACTCAGAACTGGACTGCTTGACAACGGTGTAGGTGGCTATGTCAGAGCCAGTAGAACTATCACAGATGGCTTTAAAGATCACTCCGGTGCAGACTCTTACTCCATTTTTGGGAGTGTAGGTTATAAAGGTGGTAAGGATGTCCTGAAGCTCACAGGTTTTATGGGTAAAACACAAAATGACCAGGCGTATCTGCCAGTATTATTAAGTGATATCGAAGCTAACCCACGCACTAATAATAATCACCCAAATGATACAGATGACTTCGAGCAAGAGCTCATCCTGCTGAAGTATCAACGAAGTATAACTCCTGAGGCAAGTCTGGATGCGACTATCTACTATGGAGGAGCACGAGGTGTCTTTCCTTTTGGATTAGATGATGAAACTCAGCTCGTCTTCGGATTAACTAATGACCACTATGGCTTCTTATCCAATCTCAAACTTGAAAAGGATAACTACACCCTAACAACAGGTTTGCAGGCTTACCAATTTGATAGAACCAACTCCGACTTTACGGCACCTAATGTGACTAATCCTACTGAAAGTAGTGAGTCCGATAAAAGTGAGATCAGCGCCTATGCCAAGATTAATTATCCTATAGGCGATCTATCGCTTTATGCAAATGTACAAGCACGATCAGTAGGTATAGATCTGATCCCCCAAGTCGCAGGGGTAATCCAATTTTCTGAATCTTGGTTTTTTCTTAATCTACACGGAGGGCTGAACTATCAGATATCACATGATCAATCTGCTTATTTATCAATCGGAAGAACTGGTCGAGAACCCACAAGACTTGATTTACTTAATGGCGTGCTCGACGAAGAATATGTCACCGATATAGAACTGGGTTATAGGATCAATAACCACAAGTGGACCGCTAATGCAAATCTCTTTCTCATGTCTTTCACTGATGAGATCTCTAACATCGGAGCTCTTCAAGAACTCTCTTATTTCGTAGTCACGCAGAATGTACCTTCAAGTAGCCGCAATGGCCTTGAGCTTCAGGTAAAACATAAGACAAGTGAAGATATCTCATGGAGCCTCAATGCCGCCTACCTAACTACTAATGTCAGTGAATTTGATAATGGCACAGAGATCTTTAGGGATGTCGATCAGATCTTTTCTCCAAGCCTTGTGATCAGACCACAGATAGACTTTCATTTGTTTGATGGATTCCATGCACTCTTATCAGGCAGATATGTGAGTGATGCCTTTATGGAGTTGTCAAACCAAGAGTCGTTTGAATTACCTGCACATACAGTGCTCAATGCTCAGTTTGATTTCGAGTTAACAAAAAACTTAGATATCTCATTCTTGCTGAACAACATTACTAATGAGCGCTACTTTACAGAGGGAGTCCCAGTTGATGCTGATTTTGATGGTATTGTCGAGGGACCTGGTTTTAGGATCCAGCCGCCTCGACATTTTTATCTGATCGCAACGCTTAGATTTTAATCCAAGTTTGTTAAAGGTCCTTTTGGGGTGAACAATTTGTTTTGTTTAAAATTTATTCTATATAAGTTAAACAAAATGACAAATCTTAGTCCAGCATCACTTACGTTTCTTCGGCAGATCAAGAGAAATCCAATGGCCTCACTCAAACAAGAGGCCTTCGAACAATCGTATACTCAGCTATTTTGTGAGTTGTATGATATCATGAGAGATGTCAAAGCATCACTCGATCAACAGAATGTTGGCTCTTGGATACTGACATATAAGGGAAGTGAACTAGATCGCTCGTTGTCTTTCTCCTTTAACTTACATATGGACTTCGATAATCATAGTATAAATGTAGATCTAACTATAAATCCTTTTGCCACTTCAGCGATAAGTATTTTTTCGGATATACCAGCTGAGAATATCTCAGCTGAGGCTATGAAGCAATTTCGAAACAGTCCAGCCTACCGTCGCTACTTTGCACCATTTACGACATCCTCCAATCACTTAGTTACTGAGATATCGCAGCGACAAATTAACTCTAGACACTTTGGAGGTTATCTCATACATATATGTGAGATGGCACTACCGTATATCAAGAGTCTACAAGAAGGGGCTTACCAGCGCCAACTCGCTGTTGCTTGATACTTAGTAAGTATAAGAGATCCTAACACCTATCGCATCGAGAGCAGGGTTACGATCTCTGCCTTTTATATCAGCGTTAGATATATGGATGTTAGTTGCTCGTATAGCCAACCACTTTTCACCGATCTTAAACTCGAACTCCAGCCCATAAACAGAAGAGAAATTAAATCTAGTTCCTCCTGTTGGAAACTGAGTAGTGAAGTAGTTAGGTCCTACCCCACTGTCATATGAGATTTTGATCTTCTCCTTGTTAAGGATGTGCCAGGCAAACCACACTCTTCCTCCTATACCTGGCACCAACTCTCCTTCCGTAATCATGCCTTGGAGATGACCACTCAGTCCTATAGTCAGATACTTGCGGATCTGTTTCCCACCTTTGAAGCCTAAGGATAGCAGATTAGTGAGTGGCTCTCTTCTATACTCATGATAGTTAGCTAGCGTAAGTGAGTATACCTTTGTGGAGTCTTTAGACGTCTTATCGAAGAGCTCACTTAAGCCGTAGCCTATGAGATTATAGGCGATTAACTTATTATCAGCGAAGTCTATGAAGCCTAGATCTACGGGATCTCTGAGCTCCCATCTATTTTGGGCCTTGCATTGCTTAGCTATGAAGAGTAAACAGCTTAGGACAAGTATGTATCTTGACAATGAAATCTGCATGCGTGATACCAAGATATCCCAGTTATATAATTAGTAAGAGCCTTCTGATCATTATGATCTTGATCAGTAATGATGTTATCTCCCAGTGCCCTGATAGCCTTGGCATCATATTAGGGCAAAGGGAGGCTCTTATAAGTATCCAAGATATCGCTGAGGCTGCAGCTCCTTTGCTCTGGTTTTCACCAGATGAACCGCGATTATATGATGACTCTGGGCAGATACAACTTCCTGAAGCTTTTCCATTTGATCCAACGCAATCAGGCCCTGTAGTCTACTACAAAATGCAACGACTCTTCTCGTATCAAAAGAAGCTAGATATACATCCTACTGCTGTATCTCAAGAACGAATAAAGACGATAGATCTCAAGAAAATCAAAGGGCTCTCTCTAGAGTTCTACTTCTATTATACAGAAGAGTCAGGATTAGGCCAGCATCCGCATGATATAGAATCCACTAAGATCGAGATGATAGTCAACAGACCGACCAGATGTAATAATTACCGGTATCAAATTATGATACAACGAGTAGTCGCAAGATCACATGGGCAGTATTGGTTTGAAAACAACTTTACTGTAGATCAACAAACGGTCTTCCCTCCCGTCATCTTAATAGAGGAAGGAAAACACGCCTGCTGTACTGATAAGAACGGAGATGGCGTATATACACCAGGGTTTGATGTAACTGAAAAAGTGAATGATGCTTGGGGTGTGAGAGATATCATCACAACAGGCAAGCTATTCTCTGGAGGATTTCAAGCCTGGATGGCTAAGACCAGAACTCCTAGTAGCTTGTTATTACCACCGAACGCTGAGGGGAGTCCCGCCTACTTACAAATTCAAAAGAAATATCCGAATCAAACGGTCAGTCAAAGTTATGTGCTCAGGGAATTTCCTGATGTACCCGACCCGCTAGAAGATCGCTTGCTCAAGCAAAAAATAAAAGAAAAGAAATTCAAAAAATGGCCACAATTAAAAGGAGAGGTAGGTCCGAATATGAAGTTTGAAAGACTATCAAAGGATAAAAAATTACGTAACAAGATTGGCGTCTCTTATCGATTCGATGAAACTAATTCCTTAAGTTTTGCCATTCCTTTATTGCTTGTCAAGCATGTGGAAGCTCCGTTAACTGGAGGATGGTTTTACAATAAGATCTATCTAGGTGATTCGGATGCGGTAAGTGATCGGATCGGTCGTGTCTTTGGACATCAGATACAACATACTAACTCGGCATCGCGATGGATAGACTCATATGTTGGTTTTGGTTATGAGATACTGGATACAGACCCGGAGTTTGAACAGCAAAATTTTAATACTTTCCTAGTATCCGAAATAGGCATGAAGATTAGGCTGAACATCACGAAAACACCCTTGAAGTTCCTTAAGGTCTTAGGTACCGACTACTGGGGAGTCCGAATCGGCTGGAAAAATATTGGGTTTAATCCCTTTTTCCGCAGTGGCTTTATTGTCGAGGTGGGTGCAGGAGCTTTTTAAGTATACTTATATCATGCAGACTCATTGCATGGGTGCGTGATATCTTCGTCATAACGCCGCTGAGAGGTAACCCCTTGGGCGTCAAAGGTCAGGAGACCTTCAGCTCAAATGAGATAGCTATTTATGAGTAGTTACGAGAAAGGAATCACCAAGCAAACTTCAACCGCGAAATCTCATCTTGTATCTTACTTTTGTATTATATGAGCTCTCCTGTTAAGGAGTCTCACGACAGTACACTATGAATGATAAAATAAAATGCCCTAACTGCGCACATCAGTTTGATGTAGAAGAAGCACTGAGTGGTCAGATTAGATCGCAGATACAAAAGGAGTACGAGCAGAAGGCTGCAGAACAAGCCGCGAACTATCAAGCTGAAAAAGGGAAGCTTGCTTCAGAGCGCGAAGAATTCGAAAAAAAGAAAGCCAAGGAAAATGAACTGTTCAAGCAAAAGCTAGAAGAAAAGCTAAAGACAGAGTCTGAAAAGATTAGCAAAGAAACCCAAGAGTCTTTCCAACTGAAAATGCAAAGCCTCAATGATCAACTTGATAAAAGAAAAGAAGAAAACCGACTACTACAAGAAAAGGAAATCAACTTTCTCAAGAAGGAAAGACTCCTTGTAGAAGAAAAAGAACAGATGGAGCTCACCATCCAAAAAAGAATACTTGAGCAACAAGAAGTAATCGAGGAAAAAGTAAAGCTCAAAGAGCGCGAAGCATCTCAGATGAAAGAGCGTGAATATCAAAAGCAACTCGACGATCAGAAGAAACTTATCGAAGAGATGAAGCGCAAAGCCGAACAAGGCTCGATGCAGATGCAAGGCGAAGTGCAAGAGCTGGCGCTTGAGGAATTGTTAGGGCAAAGTTTTCCATTTGACTTGATCGATGAAGTCCCTAAAGGAATCAATGGTGCCGATGTCATCCAGACTGTGCGTAATCATGCACAAGTAGCATGTGGTACCATCGTCTATGAAAGTAAGCGCACGAAAAACTTCGAGCCCAAGTGGATAGAAAAACTCAAGCAAGACCAGGTAAGAGTAAAGGGAGATATCGCGGTGCTCGTCACAGCGACGATGCCGAAAGGACAGCATCAGTTCGATATCAAAGATGGCGTTTGGATCTGTCACTTCAGCGAAGTAAAGAGTCTTACCAAAGTGCTGAGAGAGGCACTCATCAAAACCCAATCAGTAAGGACAGTACAGGAAAACAAAGGAGACAAAATGGAACTCCTTTATACGTATCTCACGAGTAATGACTTCGTGCAAAAAATAAAACGCGTTGTAGAAAACTATGACATGATGATCCTACAACTCAACAAGGAAAAGAAGTCAGCTATGCGGACATTTTCGGAAAGAGAAAAGCAAATCTGGATGGTCCAAGAAAACCTCAATGCACTCTTCGGTGATATCAAAGGTATCGCCGGTAACTCTATAGATTCATCGATGATGGATCTACCAGAGCCTGATGTCGACTCGCTTATGTAAGTAAGCTCATATCAAAAGATTACATATAGATTTAAGCTGTCTGGAATGGATTGCGCATCTTAGGATGCTCAAGATCCTTCTGCTATGTCTAAGTATATACTTTTCTTCAGTTTCACCTTCATATTAAGCTGTAATAAAGCTCCCAAAGAAAAAACTTCTTACACTCAAGACACTTCGATATTCAAGCATGGTGTTGCATCTGGCGATCCTACAGATCATAGCGTAATTATCTGGACAAAATTATCACTTGATGAAAGTGCAGATGTGACTTGGCAAGTAAGCAGCGACAAGGACTTTTCATCCATCACCAAAGAAGGGAAGTACCAGACCGTCCTTGCAACTAATGAATCTGTCAAAGTCGATGTAAAGGACCTCCTGTCTGACAGATACTACTACTATCGATTTCTTTACGAAGACAAGTCCTCTCCAGTTGGACGTACCAAGACTTTTCCTTCTGCCGGTATGGAAGATGTAAAGTTAGGAGTAGTGAGTTGTAGCAACTTTGAGTTTGGGTATTTTGGTGCTTATCATGGCTTAGCTGAATCTGATCTTGATGCTGTTCTTCATCTGGGTGATTACATATATGAATATGGCCCTAATAAATATGGTGATAGTACATTCATAAGAAAACATCTACCCTCACATGAGATCATAGCACTCGATGATTATCGCACGCGATATGCTCAGTATCGAGAAGATGAGGCCCTGCAAAAAGTACATCAGATGCATCCATTCATCATGATCTGGGATGATCATGAGATCACTAATGATAGCTATAAGGATGGCGCACAAAATCACCAGGATGATGAAGGTGACTATCAAGAAAGAAAAATGATAGCAAAGCAAGCCTACTACGAATGGATGCCTGTCAGACCTCAGCCCAACTCTGAATTGTATCGCAAGTTCTCGATAGGTGATATGGTAGACATCATCATGCTGGATGAAAGGTATACCGGAAGAGAGGCCCCTGCGGAGTCCATAGCAGAGGCTGACGATGAAAGATCGATGCTAGGTACTACACAACTCTCTTGGTTCAAAAATCAACTCAAAGGGTCTACTGCCAAATGGAAAGTGATCGGTAATCAAGTTATCTTTAGTCCATGTGATTTGAGTGCAGTACGTCCAGAATTTCCAGTTAACCTCGATGCATGGGATGGATATGCATCTGAACGTGATAACATCAGAAGTTTTCTTTCAGCTAATGAAATAAAAGACGTTGTCTTCGTCACCGGTGATACTCACTCTTCATGGGCATTCGATATTCCAGATGTATCAGCCAACTATGACCTCGGGAAAACTTGTGGAGTAGAGATTGGCACTCCAAGTATCACTTCTTCTAATTGGAACGAAAGCCCTCAGTTCACAGATGAACAAGTTAAAGCTGGCGAACGAGGTCTTACCAAAGCAGTACCACACCTAAAATATGTCAATGGTCGAGATCATGGTTATGTTATTCTTACCTTATCTGGAGATGGTTCTTCAGCGCAATGGTATTATGTAGATGACATAAAGCTGAAAGAGCCAACTATTACACTTGCCCAAGAAGTTACGATAAGTGATAATCGTGTCAGTCTATGATACTATAGAACAGAGAGAAACTTTAGAGTTGATATGATAAAAGATATAGCCGACCGAGTCAATGAAGCCCACGAAAGGATATCTCAACATATCATCAAAACCCGTCTTCTTCATAGTCCTAAGCTCAGCGATTTAGTCAGTGGTAACGTCTATCTCAAATTAGAATCCGAACAACATACAGGTTCATTCAAGGCAAGAGGGAGTCTTAATAAGGTACTAGCGAGTTTGCCTACAGAGCGAACTTTTATAACCGCATCAACCGGAAATCATGGAGCCGGATTTGGGCGAGCGATGGAGATTACTGGGCAAAAAGGCATTGTCTTTCTACCTACTACTGCCTCCCCTATCAAGTTGAAAAAAATCAAAAAATATCCTGTTGAGCTGAGGATGGAAGGTGATAACCCCTTGGATACTGAGTTATATGCCAAGGCGTATGCAAAGAAGCAAGAGGCCATCTATGTGTCTCCCTATAACGATCTAGACATCATAGCAGGACAGGGCACGATAGCCGTCGAGCTCACATCACAGTTAGAGCATATCGATGATGTTCTAGTGACGATAGGAGGTGGAGGCCTCATCGCAGGTATCGGAGCTTACCTAAAGTCTCTTTCCACTTCCGTAAATGTTATAGGTTGCGAACCTAGAAACAGTATGGAGATGGCTCTCAGTCTAAAGGCGGGAAAGATCGTCGATCAGAAAGATGCAAGAGATACACTGTCCGATGGATCGGCTGGTGGTATCGAACCTGGAGCTATCACCTTTCCGATTTGTCAAGCGGTCGTGGATCGCACTATAGCTGTTGAAGAATCTGCCATAAAAGATGGTATCAAATCAGCACATGACGAATTGGATATTACTATCGAAGGTGCAGCAGCTGTGACGATCGCCGCACTTAAAAAAGAAAGAGAAAGATTCAAAGGCAGGACGGTTGTACTGATTATCTGTGGTGGAAATATAGATCCAAGCTTGTATCAGTCTCTTGTTAGCTAACTCACTTTCCTTCTTTGTGTAACGCGGTGATCGGATTGAAACTTCTTTCCAATCATAGACCAGATTCTAAGTTGCAAGCTCTTCTCTTTATGTTTTATATGATTCTCCTAAGTTACAAACTTAGGAGAGCGGTTAATAAAACCGCTGTAAGAAGTTTGCAACTTCTTACTAATCATAAATCAAGCTTTTGGATCTTTGTTTCTTGCGCTACCTTTCCAATTCAAAGGTCCAATTTATCTACATTTTCGAACCATAGAGGCTCGCCCTAGAAGAACTCTCAGTCATAAAACATCAACTTCTCTCAATGAAATACATAACCTTCTTCAATTCCAGGATCAATTATTTCAACTTGTAGATAATCTGATTCTTGCCCAGTTATATATTGCCTTGCACTACTATACTTATAATCTTGTGCCTCAAAAACAGCACCGCTCTTCACAGGATTCATGTGGATGTAATCTAGCTTCTGCCGTATAAATTTTGGATGAAGAAGTACTTTAGGCTGATTGTCTTGCTGCCATACCTGATAAAGCTTGTTGTTACTATTTCTATCTCCATGATATTTGAAAACTACTTTGAGCCAATCGGATCTACTTTCTTTACTATCAGACAATATCCAATCAATTAAAGCCTTTGAAGTATACTTCTTAAAGTCTCTAATGATAGCTGACAAGCCATCAGAGCCCTCCTTTGCTTGCACGATAAGATGTAGATGACTTGACATGATTACATATGCATAAATAATCAAACCTTTCTCTCTTAGACAATAACCCAATGATCTCGTAATTATCTGAGCACATTCTTCTCTTGTGAACAAGTCCACCCAGCCAACAATCGTGCACGTAATGAAGTACATGCCATACTGGTCGTCTATGTTGTAACCTTTTCTCTCTTTCATGTTTTATAGATTTCTCCTAAGTTGCAAACTTAGGAGAGCGATAACGCTTCTTCGTACAGCGCTGTAAGAAGTTTGCAACTTCTTACTCATCATAAATCATGCTCTTTCTTTATTTCTACTGTAGTTCATCTTAGCATATTCTTCTCTTGTCAATAAGTATACCCATCCAACAATCGTACATAAAATGAAGTACATGCCAAATTGGTCATCTACTTTATATCCTATTCTCTATTTCATGTTTGTGGCTTCTCCTAAGTTACAAACTTAGGAGAGCGATACCGCTTCATTATAGAACGCTGTAAGAAATTTGAAACTTCTCACACCCTTCTTTGATCATCATAAACTATCTTACTTCCACAACACTTGATCATGACTTCGCGAAGAGGATTTATACAGCTCACGTCACTAGGCTTACCTATACTAGCCAGCAGTCACGTAGCATGCGCTACTCCACCCAAAGAACGAAAACCGATTGTGGTTGCTACTTGGGACAGTGGGGTCGAAGTAGCAGAAAACGCGTGGCAGATAATCACATCAGAGAATGGTAATGCTTTAGATGCCGTAGAGTCTGGTGCGAGATATATCGAAGATGAAATCTCCTGCTGTGTAGGCCTCGGAGGCAATCCAGATCGAGACGGTATAGTCACTCTTGACGCCTGTATCATGGATCATCAGTATAAATGTGGAGGTGTCGCCGGACTAGAACGCATACAACATCCTATTACAGTGGCTCGTCAGGTCATGGAAAATACGCCTCATGTATTTCTAGTAGGTCAAGGTGCGCAGCAGTTTGCATTACAGCAGGGACACCCCTTTGAGTCTGGCAAGTTGTCAGAAAGTGCTCAAAAAACTTATGATGATTGGTTACAATCATCTGAGTACAAACCTGTCATCAACATCGAGCAATCACAACTACAGGATATCGCACCACCTCAAAAACTTCCCGATGGAAGCCGGAATCATGATACCATGGGGCTTATCGCACTTGATAGCCATGGAAGATTAGCGGGAGCATGTACTACTTCAGGGATGGCGTTTAAGATGAGAGGGCGCGTAGGTGATAGCCCGATCATCGGTGCAGGATTGTATGTTGATCCAAAAGCTGGAGCTGCAGTGGCGACAGGTCAAGGAGAGGAGGTAATCAGAACTGCAGGTTGTCATCTCATCACTGAGTTCATGAGGATGGGTATGTCACCTACGGAGGCCTGTCAAAAGGCAGTTGAAAGAATAGTAGAAGTAGATCCTGAGCGAGCTAAAGATTTTCAAGTCGCTTATATCGCGATTAACACACTCGGTGAAGTTGGATCTTACTGTTTACAGCCAGGATTTAGTTATGCAGTACGAGATACTTCAGAGAACTTACTGATCAAGTCAGTATCTCATTTCTCTTAGACCAATGCATTAAGCGCATCAGCTATCTTCCGGTCATTGCTAAGGCGTGGAACCTTATTTTGACCACCTAGTTTTCCTTTGCTCTTCATATAGTTTCTGAAGGTGCCCGCTTTGACTGAGTTGATTACTAATGGCTTCAAAATTGCTCCTTTGATAAGGTCTTCATAGTAGGCATTTTGCTTACAGAGTGCTTCGTCTAATTCAGATCTGAATGCATCCAAATTATCTGGTGTCGACTCCCACTCTATGAACCACTCGTGATATGGCAGACCCTTAGTAGGATTGACTTGTGGTGCCACCGTATACTCTATCACCGAAGCTTTGTGCTGTGCGCAAGTTTGGAGCATAGCTTGCTCTACTTCTTTGCCGATAACATGCTCTCCAAAGGCAGAAATAAAATGCTTCACTCTTCCCGAGACGACGATGCGATATGGATCTTTTGATGCAAAGCGTACAGTGTCCCCAAGATTATATGCCCACAAGCCAGCATTAGATGAAAGTATGATGACGTAGTCCTTATCTATCTCTACATCCTTCAAAGTATACCTTGTCGGCTTCTCTGTTCCCCACTCGTTAAGTGGTACAAACTCATAGAAAATACCTGCATTAGTATTCAAGAGAAGTCCTTGTTGATCGAGGGTATCTTGAAAAGCTATAAATCCTTCCGATGCCGGATACGTCTCTAAGCTATCTATACTTTCTCCTATCAATCCTTCAAGAGCATCGCGGTAAGGCTCATAGTTCACCCCGCCATAGAAAAACACTTGAAGGTTAGGGAAGACTTCTTTGATCACAGATTTACCTGTGACGTCCAGTATTCTTTCAAAGTACATCTGCACCCACGGTGGAATACCACTGATCAATCGGAGATCATGCGTCTTAGTTTGTTGCACGATGGCCTCCACTTTTTCTTCCCAATCTTCTATACAGTTGATATCATAAGAGGGCAGTTGATTACCCTTTATGATAGCAGGCAATTCATGATTAACGATACCCGAAAGTCTTCCTGTAGCTACTCCATTCTTTTGATAAAGTGTTGGTGAGCCAGAAAGAAACATAGCCTTACCATCAAAGACCTTCACATTATCCCCTATCGCCGAATATGACATCATGGTTTTACGCGCAGCATTGATATGATTAGGCATGCTATCGTGAGTGATAGGGATATACTTGATACCAGATGTGGTGCCGCTAGTCTTTGCAAAGTACTTGGGCTTGCCTTTCCATAGGATATCGGACTCTCCATCGACCACTTTGTCTACATAAGATCGCAGTCCTTCATAATCTCTGATCGGGACAGCTTCACACCAGTCCTTATGCGATCTGATGCTTTCAAAGCTATGATCTTGACCAAATAGGGTTTGCTTACCAACTTTGAGAAGATAGTAATGCATCTTACTTTGATCTGCTATTGCATTATCTCTTTCGCGTCTGACCTGACGTGCAATATACTTGGCATATGGTTTTACGAACAGTGATTTCATAGCTCTCGCTAGACGCCTTTTCCTTTTAGTGCATCAGCAATATTAGCATCCATGGCTCGCTCTGCTATCGGCCTACTGTACTCATTGATCTCATCCATGGCCGCTTGGATTGCATCTTTATCAGTACCCTCGATCGATAGTTCTATGCCTGTTGCAAGTGTTTGTAATACTTGTTTCTCTTCTTCCGTCAGTATAGCATCATTTTGCCGCAGAAACTTCGTGGTATGCTGGACTACATTCTGAGCTTCTGTCCGCGCTTCTATGAGCGCTCTCTGAGTCATATCCGATTGAGCATGTTGTATAGAGGCAAGTAGCATCTTGCCCATTTCCTCTTCTGAGATGCCGTACTGTGATTTGATTTCAACTTCGGTTTCTACTTCTGATCGTAGTTCACTAGCTTTTACTCTCAAGATGCCATCAGCATCGAGGATAAACTTGATATCTATCTTGGGCATACCTGATGCCATAGGTGGGATCCCCGATAAGATAAACTCACCAAGTTTTCGATTATCACTGACTAAGTCTCTCTCGCCTTGGAAGACGGCTACCTTGAGCTTTGTCTGTCCATCTACAGAAGTAGTATACTGCCTGCCAGCTCGTGTAGGCACCTTGGAGTTACGTGGTATGATGGTATCCATCAGTCCTCCTACAGTTTCTATACCTAGAGATAGTGGAGTCACATCGAGCAAGAGCATGTCTTTGCGATTACCAGCAAGTATATCCGCCTGTATCGCCGCACCAAGCGCAACTGTCTTGTCTGGGTCTATATGATCATTAGCTGTTTTTTGAAAGAAATCTGAAACCATCTCTTTTACCAACAGCAGTCTCGTGCTTCCTCCGACAAGGATGACCTGATCGATATCAGAGATCTGTATATCTGCATCCTTTACGCAAGCCTTACACATCTCGATCGTACGACTGATGAGTGGATTAATGAGCTCATGAAACTTATCTCTTGTCAAGGAGAGTGTCTTGCCTTCTACCTCGATGCTATGTGTCTCATGGCTACCAAGTGCTTTTTTCATTTCTTCAGCTGCGAGCCTGATCGACTGACCTACTTTGCTATCACTCATCTCAAGGCCATGCTCCGCCATCCAGTGGTCTATGATCGCTCTATCGACATCATCTCCGCCCAGATAAGTATCACCATGTGTGGCTAGTACTTCGAACACTCCATCTTCGATCCGAAGGATCGAGATGTCGAAGGTCCCTCCCCCAAGATCATAGACTACTATCGTCTCATTATCACTTCTGGAAGTACCTATATCATATGCTAAGCTAGCTGCTGTAGGTTCATTGACAATCCTTAATACATCAAGTCCTGCAAGCTTACCAGCATCTCTAGTCGCTTGTCTTTGGGCATCATTAAAGTAGGCTGGCACCGTGATGACAGCCTTATGAATCTCGCTCTTCAGGTAATCCTCTGCCATTTCTTTTAATGCCTTGAGGATCTCTGCTGATAACTCTATCGGAGAATAAAATTTCTCTTGGATGGCCACTTTGACCAGTCCTCCTTCATCTGTATCGATGATCTTATAGCTGAGGCGATGGTCCAGACTTTCAAGATCCGCATACGACTTCCCAAGAAGTCTTTTTACTGAGTAGATCGTTCTTTCTGGACTATCTACAAGTAGTTCTTTCGCTTTTTGGCCAACAACCACTTGATTATCTTGATCAAAATGCACAATCGAGGGGACCAATGCCGACGCAGTATCTTCTTTGGATATAGCTACTGGCTCACCATCCTGTATGAATGCCACGATACTATGAGTCGTACCTAGGTCTATACCTACTATGACTTCTGGAGGACTCTCTTGTTCGACAGTGCCATCTTTAAGATTGATCGATACCTTAGCCATAGATTGAGTCCTGCGATATGAGTGTTAATAATGAAGGCATTAACGGATTGACTTTTTTGTATGTTCGATGTTACCTCTGCATATGAAGTCTATACTACAAGATAAATCCACTCAGCTCTTTTTTGTTCTTGGCGGCATTTTCATCACTAATGCGATCTTAGCCGAGTTTACAGGAGTAAAGATATTCTCTTTCGAGAAAAGTATCGGTCTCGAACCGATGAACTGGACCATCTTAGGTGTTAAAGATCTAGGATTCAACCTGACGGCGGGTGTTTTACTCTGGCCAGTGGTCTTTGTCTTAACGGATATCATCAATGAGTACTTCGGACACCGAGGAGTAAAAATGCTCTCTTACTTCACGGTTTTTCTCATCATCTATGCTTTTGCAATGATCTACTTCGCAATCTATCTATCTCCTAATGACTGGTGGCAATCACAGAGCGGCCTCTTAGATCCTGATAGTTCGAACCACATAGCTGATATGGACTTGGCCTTCAAAAAAGTGTTTGGACAGGGGTTATGGATCATCGTAGGTAGTTTAGTTGCATTCCTCGTCGGTCAGATCGTAGATGTCTTTGTTTTTCAGAAGCTCAAAAAAATGACCAAGGGAAGTAAGATCTGGCTGCGAGCTACAGGATCTACCCTTGTATCACAATTCATCGATAGTTTTGTGGTCCTCTTCATCGCATTCTATATCGGCGCTGATTGGGATATCGTTAGAGTACTGGCTATCGGAAGTGTCAATTACATTTACAAGTTCATTGTGGCGGTTCTGCTCACACCAGTGATTTATCTTGCGCATCATTGGATCGATAGTTTTTTAGGTGAGAGTGAAGCTGAAAGATTAAAAACACAAGCTAGCCTCCGATAAAATCAAAAAGAATATGTCTATACAATCTTCGGATACCATCTTGATGATCAGACCTGCAAGTTTTGGTTTTAATACCGAAACTGCAGATAATAATGTCTTCCAAAGGGAAGATCACACGACTGCACGGCAAGCCATCATTAGTGCATCTCAGATCGAGTATGACTACCTCGTCATGAAACTGAGGGCAGAGGGTGTAAAGGTGATCAGCATAGCCGATACAGCAAACCCTCCAAAGACCGACGCTGTATTTTCTAATAACTGGATTAGCACCCATGCAGATGGGTCTCTCCTCCTCTACCCGATGTTCAGCAAGGTCAGGAGACTTGAAAGACGGGATGACATCGTTAAGAGGCTTGCACTCGACTACGATCTAACCATAGATGAAAGTCTACTGAGGCATGAAGCTCAAGGCAAATATCTTGAAAGTACAGGTAGTATGATCTTGGATCGAGATCACAAAATCATCTATGCATGCTTGAGTGTCAGAACCCATGCTGATCTGCTCAATGAACTTGGTGAGAAACTAGGATATGAAGTAGTTGCGTTTGATGCGACTGATGGTGATGGCATACCCTATTATCACACGAATGTGATCATGACTCTTGGTCAACATATTGCAATAATTTGTACTGAGTGTATAGCGAATCAAGATCAAAAGAATCTTGTTATCGAAAAACTCAAGAGTACAGGAAAGCAGATTATAGATATTTCTAGAGCTCAAGTATTGGCGTATGCCGGCAATATGCTCGAAGTGCACGGACACGATAAGCAACCCCTGCTCGTGATGTCAAAATCTGCTTTTAGCAGTCTATCAAAAGATCAGTTACATATTATAAATAATCATAATAAGATCGTATATTGTGATATACCGACCATCGAAAAGTTGGGTGGAGGAAGTGTAAGATGTATGATGACAGAGGTCTTTTTATCCAAAAAGACTCAGGAAAACTCTTAGGAGTAAACTAGTGATTTTATCTCCCAATTACGACGAGAATACTAAGTAGGCGACATTAAATGTTAAAGTTTCTCATAAAAAGTGACTTTAGTAAGGTTGATATGTCAACATTAGTGTCCTTTCATACGTACTATACTTGAAGTTAAGTTAATTTTGTTTTTATATATCCATGAACATGATCAAGCGTTTTTTTAGAACAGTCGCTAGATGGTTTTCTATATCCGCAAGGAGAAGGAAACTAGTATTAGGTGACGAGGAGTACGAAAAGTGGTTAGGTATCTGAGCAATCAGATGATCTGACCTGCGCAACCAAAAGCAAACGTACATCCCAATGTAACTACCGTAATGCACATAGCTTGCTGACAACAGCAGGCTATCGTTGTTTTTATAGCAAAGTGAAAAGTGAGAACCTATGCAGGATGCAAAGTCTGCTGTCTTGCTGAAAGCACTTCTTCGGCCTCTTCTCGATCTCTATCAGGTACGCAGCAATCTACTGGACATACAGCTGCGCACTGCGGCTCTTCATGGAAGCCTACACACTCTGTGCACTTATCAGGAACGATGAAGTAGATCTCTTCATCCACTGGAGACTGTGCATCGTCTACACCGACGACCTTTCCATCTTCGAGCGTATACTCACCAGATACACCAGTACCTTCTGACATTTTCCATTCTACACCGCCTTCATAGATAGCAGTATTAGGACATTCTGGTTCGCAGGCTCCGCAGTTGATACATTCGTCGGTAATAAATATGGCCATGTGTATGGAGTTTACTTTAAATCAGGTGCAAAAGTATATACTTTAACGCTTAGGTATCCACCTAAATGTCAAGAGATATCGAATTAATAGGGTGAGACGGGTGAAATATTTACGAAAGTGGAAGAAACTAAGTACTGGAACTGCTGTGTGAACGAGGCATGTTACGCGCTACACCGCAAGCAAAGGATACAAAGACATAAGATCCAAAGCAAACCAAAAGCGCAAAACTGTGATCTAACACTATAGCCGTAACGGTCGCTACAACCACAAACCAAAGTCTCCAATCAAGCAACATACTTCCACCTTTCAGCGAGAAGAAGCTCATCTTGATATTCATAGAGATGGCAGTGGTGATGATGGCCAACATAGGCAGCCAGTAAGGCGTCACGACACTATCTTGGGCATAGAGGAGGATATAACCACTTACTACCCCTGCAGCAGCAGGAGATGGCAAGCCATTAAAATCTTTCATGTACTCCATCGTATTAAACTTCGCGAGTCTAAATAATGCCGACAAGACATAAAATACACTAGCAAGCAATGCTTCTGTATCGCTAAATAAATGATAGAAAAGATAGCCTGGTGCAACACCAAATGATATCAAGTCGGCTAACGAGTCTAACTGCTTTCCGAGGTCACTCTTGACATTAAGAGCACGAGCTACAAGTCCGTCAGCAAGATCCAAGATCATAGCTATAAGAATCAGATATGCCCCTACCTCCGGGTTACCGAGTAGGATAGCCAGCATGCCACAGATGGCATTGCAAAGAGTTATCGTATTGGGTATGCGAGACATATCAAAGCTCTAATCCAAATATAAGGTTGTTATGGATGACAAGCGGAGTACTTTCTTTATTATCGCAATAATCAGGACACTTTCGTAAATCTTCCTCACGGAGATGAACTAAACTAAAGTTATATCTGCAACAAGTCAACCTCTTCAAGGTTGTAACTCTATAATGAAAGATAGACTACTATGAAACTTAGTACAATCGGGATATTCTGCCTAATCAGCTTATTCGTGAGTTGTGATTTATACATCAGTGATGATTTGTTAGATGAGAAGATTCCAACATCAGAAAAGCCTTCATCAGATATGAAAGAATTAGACAAGGAGTATTGGTATAGCGGTGAAGCGGAAGTCTCCAAATATGATCTAGAGCAGTTTCGATATCGCGATGTACATAGTGGCGAACTGGTGACCATCTTTGTAACCGAAGACTTCTTGACAGATCAACAAGTCAAGAATGATAACTACACTAATAAAAACTCGACGCCCGTATTAAAGCTAAACTCACTTAGGAGATTTACAACGGGGATCTATGATTACTCTATGATGACTTCAGTCTTCACAAGAGTAGATGGCTCATCGACAGACAAGGTGACACTATCGTCTCAAGATTGGTGTGGACAGTCATTCATACAGCTGAATAAGAGTGGTAAGAATAAATATAAGATCCAGATGAGGTCATACTTCGAAAGTGAAGGTGACAAGGACTTTACAGTCTCTGCAGATCTCTTAGAAGATGAGTTACTCAGCCTCATACGTATCGATCCAGAGATGATCCCCGTTGGCGCCGTGAATATCCTGCCTTCTCTGACAGCTCTGAGATTTACTCATGGTAAGATGAATGCCTCGTCTGCAGAAATATCAAAAAGCAACAATGGCGATGGAACTTCATCTCTCGTCCTCTCCTATGAAGGCTCCAGAAAAGTAGAAGTAGTCTATGACACTGAGGGACCTCACAAGATTAGATCAGTCTCTGATGACTACCTCTCTAGAGGAAGGTCGACCAAAGCTTCGCTCTCCAAGCAGATTAAAAAAGCATACTGGGGTGCCAATTCTTTATCAGATCAGCCACTGAGAAAAGAACTCTCACTTACAGGCTTTGGGGATTAGTATATGTATAATGTGACTAGATCAATCTACTTCATACATTTGTAGGTATGAAAACAAAAGTCCTAATCACTCTTGCTGTAATAGCTTCGAGCTGGCTCTTGATCAGCTGCGAAAACAAAACGGGCGCCATCGCCAATGAATCTTCGATAGCATCATCTCAAGCTTCATCTGGCAGTGCCAAAGCAAGCTGCGACATGATCAACCAAGCCTTGAATGGTATATTTCAAAATAATTTTCAAGTTGGAACGATGACTTGGTCTGGAGGCACTAATGGTCAGGTCGAAATTTCAGGAGTCGATTATAACGATGTGACCTGTACCTATACTATACCTGATTGTGGAGATGAGGTGATTCAGATGATCTGTAATCAAGCGGCCTATAATACAACCATCAAGGTCTTTACTCCAGACAGCATCAAACTCGGTACTACCGCCTATAAAAGAGTTCAGTAGATTGCTTTCGTAAATGTCAGCACCCATGAAGTACTATACACCAGACCAAGTCAAATCACTTAGCAAACAGAACTTTCACTTCATAGAGGTAGGAACTGATAATCATACACTCACCATAACTCTTAATAGAGCCAATAAGAAAAATGCGCTCCACCCTCAGATGGTCAATGAGATCGCATATGCTATGCACTATGCCCACTTTACTAGTGACATATGGGTCATACTCATACAAGCACATGGAAATGTCTTCTGTGCTGGAGCCGATCTGAAGGCGATGGCAGGCATCATCGAAGAACATGAATCATCTATCCCAGCACCTAAAGAAGATATCCTAATCGGTGATCTTTTTAATACTGTACTTAAGCCAACTATAGCTAAGGTTACAGGAGACGTATATGCAGGAGGTTTCTTTTTCTTAGCCGGCTGTAATATCGTTGTCGCTAGAGATGACGTGAAGTTTGGACTTCCTGAAGTGAAAAGAGGTTTGTATCCATTTCAAGTCATGGCTGCACTTCTCAAAGTGATGCCTGATCGCAAGGTGATCGACTGGTGTATCCGAGGATATAATCTACCAGTGCATGAAGCAGCGACATATGGGCTGGTCACTCAAGTATCAAGAGCAGATACCATAGATAAAGATGTAAAAACAATTATCCAAGAGCTCCTTAAAAACAGCCCTAGTGCTATCAGCAAAGGTTTGGAAGCTTATCATCATCTCTACCCTGCTGGAGCTCAACACAAGTATCTTTTTGATCTTCTTCAGCAAACTATTTCGAGTGAAGATGGGCGGGAAGGTCTGAAAGCTTGGAGAGAAAAAAGAGCACCTGAGTGGAAGGGGCTTTAAAAAATATCTTATGAAAAAACTAATACTCTCTGCAGCTTTAACAGGTGCAGCTACTAATCGAAGTCACTGCCCTTACATACCATATACTCCAGTGGAACTTGGGGAAGAAGCAAAACGAGCCCAAGATGCTGGTGCAGCTATCGTGCATATACATGCCCGTGAAGATGATGGGACACCAAGCTGGAGGACAGAAGTCTTTCAAGCTATTAAAGAAGAAGTAAGAAAGCGCTGTCCAGATATTATCATCAACTGGAGCACTGGAGCGATCGGCCTTTCTCCTAAGGAGCGCATCAAACACCTCGGTCCCACACAACCAGACATGGCAGCTTTTAATATGGGTAGTATGAACTATGCCATCTACTCTAAAAGACAAAAACAGTTTTATTGGAATGGAGTATTTGAAAATTCCTTTGACACCCTCCAACTAGTGGTGAAGGAAATGAATGAACATAACATCTGCCCTGAGATGGAATGCTTTGATGTCGGTCATATCCGCAATGCGGAACCACTAAAAGATATGGGTCTACTACCAGCCAATGCATGCTATAGTCTTGTCATGGGCGTGATGGGTGGTATACCTGCGACTCCTGACAATCTCTTACATCAGATCAAACAGGTGCCAGAAGGAGCATTTTGGCAGTGTATATCTATCAGCAGGAAGCAATGGCAACTCTCCGGTCTAGCAGCAGCGATGGGTGGCAACTTTCGAGTGGGCCTAGAAGATAACTTCTATCTCCCCAACGGCGAGATGGCAAAGTCCAATGGGGAACTCGTAGAAGCTGGTGCTACTCTTGCCAGATCTATTGGTCGAGAACTCGCCTCTATCGAAGAAGCTCGAGAGATGCTGAGCGTATCTATACGATAGATTGCTTTGGCTAGCTTCTATGAAAGAAAAATTTTGCCTCGGGTGATCCATCACGTCTGTGGTCTAGGTCCTATGACCAAGCAGCGCGCCAAGGTGGTACCACAGGCCCAAGGTGTCATCTTAGAGTTAGGAGTGGGATCAGGTCACAACTTCAGGCACTATACGACTGATCGTGTAAAGCATATCATCGGTGTAGATCCAACTCCCGATCTAAAAAAACTAACTCAAGCACAAGAAGAAAACCTCTTGTCTTTCGAACTACTACAAGAGTCTGCTGAAAATCTTCCGCTAGAAGATGCTTCTGTTGACACCGTAGTCTGCACCTATGTTCTTTGTACTATACCAGGCATCCAGAAGGCACTCGACGAATGTCGCCGCGTTCTCAAACCTAATGGCAAATTACTCTTCATAGAGCATGGCCTAGCTCCCGATGAAAAAGTACAAAAGACACAAAATCGTGTCAACGGTGTCTGGATGAAGATCGCAGGTGGCTGTCACCTTAATCGAGATATACCCAAAGTCCTTTCTAGTACTGGATATAAGATCGCTCATCAAGAAAGTATGTATCTCCCTGGATGGAAACCCGCTACTTGGAATGTATGGGG
>CAZXIE010000007.1:42494-54865 GCA_964640065.1 uncultured Saprospiraceae bacterium | reverse complement strand
CATGCTCAGAAGATGAATCCATAAAAAGCTCTATTCAGGATGAATAGAGGGCTTGCTAATCATTGAAGCACCCCCACCACAGATGGGCGTACCCAATCTGTCTCTTTATAACTCTTAGCACTTTTGTCTTCTAACTACCAAGAACACACGTTAAAAGATCATACAGTCTTAATGTTTTCCTATCGAGTGCTACTTCCACCTGACTTCTTCGTCATTATCTATGTGAGTCTTTCAGTTAATTCGGCGACACTAGTAATATGTCTATCCTATTTGAGCATTTTAGAAATGAGTAAATGCGTTATGATTGAGACTCGATGAAGAAGATCAGTTGAAATGAATCGAATTCTTGGCATATTATTTTTTGTGATGCTTAGTGTGGGTAATGACATCCATGCTCAGGCAGAATACGTCGTCATCAATGAGGTCATCCTCGATGGTAATAAACGTACGAAGGATGGTATCATCCTTCGAGAGCTAGACGTATTAGCTGGTGATACTCTCTACTATGCAGATACGGCACAGTGGAGACTAGAGAATGAAAAGAGGATCCTTAGTACAGGGCTTTTCACTAACATATCTGTTGAATTAGGAGAACATCGAGAAGATAACACCCGCGATATCATTATCGATCTCCAGGAGAACTGGTATATCTATCCCAACTTCATATTTGACTTAGCAGATCGAAACTTTAGCGTCTGGTGGAATGAACAGAACAGATCACTCGATCGGGTGAATTATGGTTTTCGGCTTAATCATATCAATCTAACAGGTAATCGGGACAACCTTCGACTTACCACACAGTTTGGGTTTACGAAGAAGTTTGAATTAGACTATAGTTATCCATATCTCGATAAACAGCAGAAGCTCGGTATAGCGACCAATGTTACCTATACAGAGAATAGAGAAATTGGTTTTGTAACTGTGGGAAATAAGACTGTTTTTCACAGAGAAGCTGATGAGCGGATTTTGCTTAGAAGATTTCGAGTGAGTACAGCTCTTAACTACCGGCAAGACTTATTTCAATATCATCGATTCAAAGTAGAATATCATCGCAATGGTATAGACCAGCTTGTGGCTACAGAACTTAATCAAGATTACTTTCTAAATGGAGAAGAGGCTATCCGTTTTTTCACTTTAGATTATGATTATAGTATAGATAAAAGGATCTTCAGTTTTTATCCAGAAGGAGGATTCTTGTTCGGAGCAAATGTCAAGAAAGAAGGCCTAGGCATCTTCGATGAGTATGACAACTTCTTAGTAGAGTTGAGAGGAGAGTACTATGCACAACCCATAAAAAATGTAATACTTGCCAATCAACTTAAATTAAAAACTAACATCAATCGTCGTCAAGTTTCATTTGCAAATAATACTGGACTAGGCTATGATGGCAACGTGGTAAGTGGATATGAACTCTATGTGGTAGACGGAACTGACTTTGTCCTTAATAAATCTTCTGTTAGATGGAAAGCGATAGATGACATCATCAATCTGAATAGAATCATGCCTTTGCAGCAATTCAAGCTGATGGACCTCAAGTTATACCTGACTTTTAATTTTGATGTCGGTTATGTGAATGAACCAACCTATATAGATTCTAATTTCTTGAATAACCAATTGTTACTAGGTTATGGACCAGGTATAGACATCTTGCTATTCAATACTCATCTCTTTTCTTTCGAGTATAGTTTTAATGAACTAGGAGAGTCTGGTTTGTTCTTGAGTAACAGAGTTTCGTTCTAAGAACTTATCTTGGTCACCCATTTTTTGGCGAGTTCTTCTGATCTTCGAGCTAACAAATCAGAATCAATACCGATACCTATAAAGGAGGCTCCAGCGTCAAGATATTCTTGGATTATTTTTTCCTCGAGAGCCAAAGTGCCAGCTACTTTGCCAGCATCGACGATGGCTGACAATCCTCTTCGTACTTCTTTTCGAACGTCATCATGTGTAGACCTGCCAAGCATGTTCATTGTTGCGGCTAAGTCCGCGGGGCCTATAAAAACGCCATCGATACCATCGACACTAGAAATGGCTTCTATGTTTTGAAGACCGACGATAGACTCTACCTGAACCATAAGACATAACTCGTCAGATACTTTTTTATAATAATCTTTAACTCGGCTCCATTGTGCAGCACGTGACTCCCCAGCACCTACTCCTCGAATGCCTTTTGGTGGATAGTGTATGGCACTAACAAGAAGTTCAGCTTGTTCTTTGGTTTCAACTAGAGGTATTAGAAAAGATTGGACGCCAAAGTCAAGCAGTTTTTTGATGTAAGTTGCGTCATGTGACGGAGGGCGCACCATAATGCCTGTATTATGTGATGCTAGGGCCTGTATGCTATGGAGGATGGAGGTAGGATCATAAGGAGCGTGTTCTGCATCTACTAATACCCAATCAAATCCTGCGCCACCACAGATCTCTGCGACGTAGGTGTCAGAGATAGCATTCCAGATGCCGAATGTTGATTTTCCCTGTTGGAAATATTTTTTGATTCTATTTTTTCGGATCTCCATTGTGAGAGAGTTTGTCATATTTTTTGCTCCCAAGCCCAGGCGCTTTTCATGATATCTTCGATATCATACTTTGGGGTCCATCCAAGTTGACTTTTGGCTTTATTATAATTAGAATAAATGGCAGGCACATCTCCAGCCCTGCGCGGACCGACTTCAAAATTTAGCGAGAGGTTAGATATCTTTTCAAAAGCCTTGATCGCTTCGAGTACAGTGACCCCATCTCCGATACCTAAATTATAAACATCAAAACTATCCTTCTTCTTTCCGCTTATCATATAATCAAGTGCTTTCACATGCGCATCAGCGAGATCCACCACGTGGATATAATCTCTGATGCAACTGCCATCTCTAGTATCATAGTCTGAACCAAAAACTTTGCACTTCTCTCTTTTCCCAGCGCCGGTCTCTGTTATAACAGGAATAAGGTTAAGAGCAGGATTTCGCGACTCTTCTCCGATGAGTCCAGAAGGATGTGCACCAGCAGGATTAAAATATCGCAGCGATAAAACATCTAGATCTGTATGCTGACTCATGTCACGCAAGATGTCTTCGCCTATTTGTTTTGTTCTACCGTATGGAGAGTTAGCAGGCTGCAGAGGAGTTTCTTCAGTTACTGGTAGTATATGAGGTATACCGTAGACTGTGCAGGAGGAACTAAAAACGAAATTATTAACTGATGCCTCTTGAGCAAATTCTAGTATATGAAGTAAGCTCTTTACATTATTATCGAAGTAGAGTTGTGGACTATCGCAGCTTTCACCAACTGCCTTTAAAGCTGCAAAATGGATGATAGCATCTATGTCATGATGAGGTGCAAGCGCCTCCTTGGTCGCTTTGGGGTCGCGGAGATCGACTTGGAGATTTGTCACATTTACGGAAGTGATCTTCTCAATGTTGTCAAAAACCTTGGCGTAGGAGTTTACTAAAGAGTCGATAGATATCACCTCATAGCCACTTTCTATCAGTGATACGATGGTGTGGCTACCGATATATCCGCATCCACCAGTGACTAAGATCTTTGGCATGTTTTATTATACTTTTGGCCAAAAGTAAAGATTATATATATGGGATCATTAGTGGAGAAGGTTGTTGAAATATCGGTACTCGCGGGTGCTGAGATTATGAAAGTATATGAGGGAGATGGTGACTGGGAAGTACAGTCCAAAAGTGATGATAGCCCACTAACCCGTGCAGATCAGCAAGCTAATGACCTGATTGTGAAGCATCTTGAGACCTTGGATGAAAAATACCCCATCATATCTGAAGAAAATAAACTCCAGGACTACTCCGAGAGGAAGGACTTTAAGAGGTTTTGGTTGGTAGATCCATTGGATGGTACCAAGGAGTTTATCAAGCGCAATGGTGAGTTTACAGTGAATATCGCGCTGGTGGAAGATGGCAGGCCCATAATGGGTGTTGTCTTTGTGCCAGTTACAGGAGATATCTACTATGCGGAGAAGGGACAAGGTGCATATCATAAGAATGGAGACGGGTCTGCAAATCTGATGAACGCTAACAAATACACCTTACAAGACAAAGGACTTAGAGTGGTCTGCTCGCGATCACATATCAATGAAGCTACACAGTCATATATAGATAACCTTAGCGAACCAGATACCGTGAGTAAGGGAAGCTCACTGAAGTTTATGTTACTCGCTTCGGGTCAAGCCGAGGTATATCCTCGTATGGGGCCGACTATGGAGTGGGATACGGGCGCATCGCAGATCATACTGGAAGAGGCCGGAGGTAAAATACTTCATAACGATACAGGGCTTCCGCTTTCCTACAACAAAGAAAATCTTCTGAACCCTTACTTCATAGCCACTGCTGCGGAGCAGGCCTGATCATGTTTTCTGCAGTCATCATCACTAAAAATGAAGAGCAGTGTATCGAAGACTGTCTCTCTTCGATAATAGATGTGGTTGATGAGGTGGTGATAGTTGATGCTGAAAGCGCAGATCGAACCGTAGAGATATCAAAAGCATACTCTGAAAAAGTCGTCGTACATGTCAGACCTTGGGAAGGTTATGGTGCTGCGCGAAACTATGGAGCTCAGCAAGCGAAGCACAACTGGATATATTCTATAGACGCAGATGAAAGATGTGATGAAGAGCTGAGATTTTCTTTATCGAGTCTAGATCCAAAAGCAGATACCATTTATCAAGTCGTACGAGTCAATGTATACCGCAATAAGGCTATGCGATATGGTATGCTCAAACCGGAAACGAAGATGCGTTTATATCATCGTGAAGCGGCTAACTGGGATGATGTCGCTGTCCATGAGTCGCTAACTTTCGACACACAACAGTTGAGTACTTCTAGAATATCTGGCACTCTTCATCATCATCTTCCAGATGATAAGGACGCGTATGTTTCCAAGTTAGAGAAGTATGCTGAGTTGTCGGCTTCACAATGGCACCAAGCTGGCAGGAGACCTAACAGGATGGAGGAGGCTTTTGCCGCGCCTTACCATCTGCTTCGTAATTATATATGGAAGGCGGGCTTTCTAGATCTCAGATATGGTTGGGAGACTTCCATGATTGCCATGCGGTATCATGCCGAAAAATATCGACAGTACCGACTCTTACAATCCTAGTTGTAGATGATCACGCCGTCAGCCATCATCTTAATTTCTCGTTGAGGCTTCGTGATGGCAGCTATCTCGCTAGCACTTGCGCCTTTATCTTCTGCGTAGTGTCTCAGCTCGTCCACTGATGTGACTGCCGCATAGAGTTTGCCACTGACGATGGCGTCTTTACCACTTGCATCTTTGGGTACGAAAAATCCATAGTCTTTGAACTTGATAAAGACGATCTCTTCCATTTCTTCTTTTTGCAGAGTCATCCAGCATCCCTTTGCTTGGCAGACTTCTTGGATGGTCCCTGAGAGTTTGATGTCCACAGTGTCTTGTGATGTAGCAGGCCATATCACTTCCGTAAATGAGGTAGCCCCCTCAGCTACTATTTGTTCGCCGAAGTAGTTGGCCCCTTCAGTTGTGAGTTGGGCATCTTGTCCTCGACAACTCGTCCAAAATACAGATACAAGGCATGCGATATAAAGAAGCTTATACATAGTGGTATAATTAGAACTGCAAAGATATCTCATTCGCTCATATGATAAAGAACCGAATGTGATTACCCTGTTTGTTCTTACCCTAAGAAAGTCTATATTTGCGCTCCAATTTTGACAAGACAGGTTTTTTAACACACTTTATGAAACACTACGAAGTGACTTTCATCGTCGATCCCGTACTGTCGGGCGATGAAATTAAATCGACAGCTAAGACCTATCAAGACATGCTCGTCAAGGAAGGAGGAGAAATTGTGCATGTTGATGAGATGGGACTTAGACAATTAGCTTACAACATCAGTAAGCGGTCCTCCGGTATCTATTATTGTATGGAGTTTGCTATCCCTGAAGGATCTATGATCCCTAGGCTTGAGCTTGCTTTGCGTCGTGATGAGCGTATCATGAGATTCTTAACTGTCCGACTAGATAAGTACGGAGTTAAGTATAACGAGGATAAGCGCAAAGGCTTGATAGGAAAGATAGTCAAGAAGAAGGATAAGGATAAGGACGACAAGAAGAAGTCTGACTCCAGATCTCGTGGTCGAAAACCAGCACCGGCACCTAAGCCTGCTGAGACTCCAGCTGCTAAGACCCCTGCTGTGGAAACACCAGCACCTGTTGCAGCCGCTGCACCTGCCGTTACTCCATCATCTAACGAAGAAGAATAAGAAACATGGCATCTAGAGACGATATAAAGTTCTTAAGTAATCCTAACATAGGAAGCAGAGCGAAGAAGTACTGTAGATTTAAAAAATTCGGTATCAAGCATATCGATTATAAAGATCCAGACTTCTTGATGCAGTTTATCAATGAGCAAGGCAAAGTCCTCCCTCGTCGTATCACAGGAAACTCATTGAAGTACCAAAAGAGAGTTGCAGTGGCTATCAAAAGAGCAAGACATCTTGCGCTACTGCCATATGTAACTGATCAATTTAAGTAAGACCTAGAGTCATATTATAACACCCATATCATGGAGGTCATATTATTAAAAAACATAACAACACTTGGTGACAAACACGATGTCGTCAGTGTTAAGAATGGCTACGGCAGAAACTACCTGATCCCAAAAGGATTAGCAGTAATAGCTAACAAGCCTAACATGGTGAAGCTTGATGAGCTTGTAGCCAAAGAGAAAGCTGAAGAAGATAAGAGAGTAGGAGAATTTCAAGAGATACTTTCAGGTCTCGAAGGAAAGGTTCTCAAGCTTGGAGTCAAAGCTGGTACTAGTGGAAAGATATTTGGAAGTATCACGAACATCCAGATAGCTAATGCCCTCAAAGAACAATTTGAGTTAGACATACCTCGAAAGAAAATCGAAGTAGAAGATATCAAAGAACTTGGTTCATATACAGCTAAGTTAAATCTCCACGATCAAGTATCTGGAGATATCAATCTGGAATTAGTAAAAGAATAGTTTGTAAGAGGCCATCGCCAAGAACCAAACCTTACAGCTAGGGATAATCATTGATTATCCCTTTTTCTTTTTTACAAGTTGACTAGTAAGTCGATAGTCTCGCGAGAAGAAGAAATCACATTGATACGATCGGTATATTGAGCAGGAAGCTGCACTGCAGAAGGCGTAAGTCCGCTCATGAATATCGTTGTATCAGGAAGACTCTTATAAAGTGCATCTATAAACTGTAGATACTGCTCTTCACCATAAGAGTCATTGATGATCGTAAAGATGTACTCAGGTCGCTTGATATCCATAACATCGGCGATATCTGTTATCTCAACTTCATGGCCGATATTGATGACTTTAAATCCCTTATCTCTAATCAAGAAATGCAAGAAGTGTAGACTCAGAGTATTGGTCTCACCAAGAGGTAGAAATATTAGAAAAGTCTCATCTCTGGTTATCGGAGATTTGTCGATCTCGATATCACACTTTCTCATGATGAGATGTGAGACAAATTTTTCATGTACACTCTTAATACTACCTGACATCCACATCATAGCAAGCTTATCCAGTAGAGGATAGATCACTTCAAGCATCGTCTCCGTACAACCCCTTTGCTCAAAGTTCTTGTTGAGCAGCTTGACAAATTTTTCTTCATCAAGTTCTAAGAGCGAGATGGTTAAGGAATCAAGCTGGGATTCGAAAGACTCGTCTACATCTGTGATCTCCGCGACTTTCCTCTGAATTTCATCCTGCTCCATGCTGGCAATCTTGGAGATCTTAATGCCATTGCGATTAAGGAGCGCGATATTAAGGATGATTTTCAAGTCATCATCGAGGTAGTATCTGATGTTAGTGGGTGTTCTCTTAGGAGAGATGATATCATATCTTTTCTCCCATATACGAAGGGTATGGGCCTTTACGCCTGATAATTTCTCAAGATCTTTAATCGAATAGACAACCATATACCCACTTGATTAAACCAAGTTTCTTAGATAGTGTTTTATGGTAGCACAGAAGTGCTATAGTTAAATATGATAATAATACTTTGTATTTACCCCTGGAAGAGACAATAGATAATTGACTTTGGAGTTTTGGCTATTAATTAACGAAGCGAGAATATGAAGATAGGTATAGTGTGTTACCCAACCTTTGGTGGAAGTGGAGTAGTAGCTACTGAGTTAGGGCTCGAGTTAGCAAACCGAGGACACGAAGTACACTTTATCACTTACGAGCGCCCCGTCAGATTAGAAGGGTATCGCGATAATGTCTTCTATCATGAAGTTTTGCCATTCAAATACTCTCTATTCAAGTACACTCCTTACGAGACCACTCTCGCTGGAAAGATGGTAGATGTAACGCTCAATGAAGGGTTAGATGTCATGCATGTACACTATGCTATACCTCACGCCTCTGTCGCCTACTTAGCAAAGTGTATACTACAAAGCAAGGGGATTACCATCCCGATTATCACAACTCTACATGGCACGGATATTACCCTCGTTGGCAAAGACCCGGCTCTTAAGGCAGTTGTGGAGTTTAGTATCAATAATAGTGACGCAGTAACTTCAGTTTCTAATTTTCTGAAAAAAGCCACTTACGATAACTTCGACATAGCTAAGGAGATAGACGTCGTCTATAACTTCATAGATTTCGATAAATTCAAGAAATCAGATAAGGACCATTTTAAGTTAGCCATTGCTCCAGATAATGAGAAGATACTTACTCACGTCTCTAACTTTAGAAGTGTAAAGAGGGCAGAGGATGCACTATATGTTTTTGAAAAAGTTATCGAGCAGATACCATCCAAGCTCCTGATGATCGGTGATGGCCCTGAGAGAGCCAAGCTAGAGGTCATCTGCAGAGAAAGAGGTCTGTGTGATCAAATCAGATTCTTAGGCAAGCAAGGAGCTATCGACCAACTTCTTTCAGTATCAGATTTATTTCTACTCCCATCGTCTAATGAAAGTTTTGGATTAGCAGCACTCGAAGCATTATCACTAGGAGTCCCAGTCATCAGTTCTAATGCAGGTGGCATCCCTGAAGTGAACAAAGATGGATATACAGGATACCTCTGTGATGTAGGAGATGTAGCGGCGATGTCAGATAGAGCTATTGGTTTACTATCTGATGAGGCACTACTTGCTAAATTCAGCAAGCAAGCCTACGAACACTCCAAGACTTTTGATGTGAAAAACATCGTAGCCCAGTATGAAGAAATCTACCAAAGAGTACTTCACGCACCTGTACAGGTTTAGGTCGTGTATCTAGTTTTCTAAGTATTACATTTGCTTTATATATGTTACATGAGTAGTAGTATAAGATTACTGCTCATTATCCATGTGATAAGATAGTATGCGACAGATATTTAAGACGGAACAGAAGGCGCTAGACATCAATCTTAATGATCGAATCTACGGCACCTTTGCGGAGATTGGAGCTGGTCAAGAAGTAGCAAGGCACTTTTTTCAAGTAGGTGCTGCGGCAGGCACGATAGCAAAGACCATGTCAGCCTATGACAAAACTTATAGCGATCGGATCTACGGCGAAGATGATAATCGAAGATATGTAAGCGAGACTCGCCTCTATAAGATGCTCGACCATGAGTATAAGCTGATAGAAGAGCGGCTGATGGATACTCGCCCAGATACTAACTTCTTTGTTTTTGCGGATACAGTTTCGGCCATCAACTACGCAAGGACGATCAAGGGCAATGGATGGATCGGCATGAGATTTCAACACTATCCTATGTCAGAGCCTAATGATGTGGTGATGCATGTCAAGATGCTTGATAAGAACAATAGACAGCAACAAGAAGCTATCGGTATCCTTGGAGTCAACCTCGTCTATGCGTGCTATCACTATAGAGATAATCAAGAAGAGTTTGTGCAGTCACTTATAGACGGCCTGAAGAGTAGAGTGTCGATAGACATGATCAGGACAAGTGGCCCTGCTTTTCAACACTATGACAATCGACTACTTTGTCTCTATATGGTGAAACACAATCTCACTGATGTTGCTATGTTTAATAGTGATAAACTGAGTATCCATGCCTCAGAGTCTCTCTATAGAAAGGATGTGATGGTTGTAAGAGGTCACTTTCGACCACCAACACTTGTGACTGAAGATGCTTTTAATAAGTCCTTTGCACAGTTCAAATCAGAAGAAGGAGTAGAACCCGAGAAGTGTAGGCTCTTAGCTGAGATTACGCTCGATAACTTATTGAGATTTGGCCCTTTGGATGATCAAGATTTCTTAGATCGTACGGAGATGCTGGTTGCCATGGGGCATACAGTCATCATCTCGGACTGTAGTAATCATCAGAAGTTGATTAACTATCTCTCAGATTATAAAATCAATCGATTAGGCATCGTCATCGGTGTACATGAGCTAAAAGATATCATCGAAGAGAAGTATGATCACAATAAAGACGGCCGACTACTAACCGCCTTTGGAGAGCTCTTCAGTCGCAACATAACGGTATATGCCTATCCCGCTATGGAGAAGGAAGGAGATGCCCTTATTGGGATTAAAGACCTGCCGGTACAAGACGGGATTAGATTTTTATATCAGCACTTGTTAGATAATCAACAGGTCAGAGAAATCGAAAATCCTAATGAAGACCATCTACATATCATTCCGTATAAGGTGTTCGAAGACTTGACTAGTGGTAGAGACGGTGAGTGGGAGTCTTGTATGCCAAGTGGGCTAGTTGAGATTATAAAAACACAGAAGTGTTTTGGATACGGGAGAGATCAAGATCCATTTGAGTACGATAAGTCAGACGGACAGGATGCAGAGTACTATTAATATGAGATCTGTATGTTTCCTAGTTATCGCGTTGATTATAACTTCATGTAAGCAAGGAGCACAAGAGGCTACCGATATGACAGAAGAAGTAACATCTTATGCAGATTGGATCACCACAGATTATGTGATGGGCAAGTTTGACCCTGCGTCTCATGAGAGTTTTGAGCTGATTGATAAAAGTCTTGCTGATCGCGAGGGGTTATACCTAAGAAAAGATGTTTACAAGGCGTACAAGAGCATGCATGCTCAAGCTGAACAAGACGGTATAAAGCTGACGATCCGAAGTGCAACTAGAAACTTCGATTATCAAAAGGGTATCTGGGAGCGAAAGTGGACTGGTCAGACGAAGTTATCGGATGGCATAACGGCGAGTAATATTTCCGACCATAGGGAGAGAGCAAAAAAAATCCTACTGTATAGTTCTATGCCAGGGTCATCGCGTCATCACTGGGGCACAGATATCGATCTCAATAGCTTTGATAATTCTTATTTTGAAAATGGACCAGGACAGAGAGTCTATGATTGGCTAAAGGAGTATGCATCCTCTTATGGATTTTGTCAGCCTTATACAGATAAGGCAGACGGAAGAACAGGCTATGAAGAAGAGAAATGGCACTGGACATACGTGCCGATATCGAGTGAACTTACGAAGTATAGTAAAGATCACATGTCTAATTCTCTTATCAGTGGATTTCAAGGAAGCGAGGTGGCAGAAGCTGTAGATATCATAGGGACGTATGTCCTCGGCATCGGTAAAGACTGTTTTTAGATGAAACATATCAGAGTAAGCACTTTAATTGAACTAGATAAAGCCCACACCTGGGAGTACTACTTTAATCAGATAAGTGGATGGTGGCCCGAAGAGTTTTTCACATCTCCTAAAACGCGACGTTTTATCATCCAGACGATGATAGGCGGTAAGGCCTATGAAGATTTCGGCGAAGGTGAGGGGCTTGTATGGGGCGAGATTATCGGAGTGGATTATCCTAACTCGCTACAGATCAGAGGAAACCTGACTAAGGACTTTGGTGGACCAGTGATCACTTTTGAAAAGTTCTCCCTCAATCTTACTGATCAGGGTCAGACAAAATTCACCTACACATGTGATTTTGTTGGGGAGATAGCGGATAAAGCTGTCAAGTCTCTCGAAGAAGGATGGAAGGATCTCGTACAACAGAGATTTGCAACGTATTGTAAAGAACAAGGAGGATAGAATTATCCTTTATTTTATCGATAACATCGCCTATCTTTGCGCTCCTTTATAAAAGAAGACTATCATGAAGAAAGATACTCATCCGGAAAATTATAGACTAGTGGTCTTTCAAGACCTCTCATGCGGTGAATCATTCATTACTCGATCATGTGTTAATACAAAAGATACGATCAAGTGGGAAGATGGTAACGACTATCCACTCGTCAAGCTTGAGATCTCTAATAAGTCTCATCCGTTCTTTACTGGAAAGATGAAGTTTGTTGATACGGCTGGACGTATAGATAAGTTCAACAAGAAATTTGCAAAGTTTGCTAAGAAGAAAGCAGCACCGGCCCCTGAGCCAGCACCTGCTCAAGAGGCTACT
>CAZXIE010000007.1:0-42394 GCA_964640065.1 uncultured Saprospiraceae bacterium | reverse complement strand
GAGGAAGCTCCTGCTGAATAAGAAAGCGAACAACAACTAATAAAGAAGACCTCGTCATAAGACGGGGTCTTTCTCGTTATAGCCAAGTATATGAATCACTTTGTATTTTTCGACGGTAAGGAAAGAGAGCAGCTTTTGCCACTAACTTACCTCCGTCCTACTTCAAGGTGCATGGTGGGCATGAAAACCATAGAGGAGCAGTGGCATCATCTGCATGGAGGGAACTACAGTCACCTCACGCCATCGTATCTGCAGGCGCTTTATCCATATGAACCTGATACAGAAGTTGTCACTTTCGTAAATGGAGGCTGTCTGCCCAACACCACACTGATCTCTCAGATAGATCAGTTGTCGTCAAGCGAGGCACTTTATAATAAGTCCAACCAGCTAGTAGCTTTTAAAGCTCCCGCCAGTAGACTAACCTCTAGAGAAGATCTCAAAACGTACATCTCGGATCTAAGTCAAGTTAGATGTGAGGCTTTGGTACTGGCATACCCAGAAGACATACTGAAGTATAGTACTGATTCATATATAGAGCAGTATGGAGCTATCAGTGATACTCTCATCTCTGCTACATTGGATGAGACTAATCGAGTCATCGGATCTGACCTTTATGTAGGCAAGGATACCTCAGTTACTTGTGCTATCATCAATACAACGGAGGGTCCCGTCTATATCGATGACAGGGTTATCATCATGGAAGGTGCAGTGATCAAAGGTCCTGTCTACTTAGGACCTGGTACGCGGATCCACGTAGGTGCTCAAGTTTATGCAGGGACGATACTTGGTCCTGAATGCCGTATAGGTGGAGAGATCAAGAGAACGACGATGTTTGGATATTGTAACAAGGCACACGGAGGATACTTAGGCGATTCGGTCTTAGCTAAGTGGTGTAACCTCGGAGCTGCCACTAATAACTCCAACATGAAAAACACCTATGGCAAGGTGAATCTTTGGGATATCTCAACCAATCAAAAAAGAAAAACGGATCATCAGTTTCTTGGAAGTATCCTAGGAGATCATACCATGACAGCGATCCAAACTTCTCTTAATACCGGCACACTTACAGGTGTTTTTTCTTGCCTGCTAGATCGTGCGCCTAAGACTTATATGCCCAGCTTTTCATGGGGTAACCATGATCGTTATGATATAGAAAAAGCAGTCGAAGTCGCACGCCATGCGATGTCTAGAAGATCTATAGATATGCCTGAGGCATATGCTCAAGCGCTCCATCACTTATCTGATGAAAGATAGGATACAAAGGTGGCTGAGTTATATCTTGGATATACAGATCGACTATAGATATAGTGATATCAACGATGATCTCATCGTCCTGCTCAGCAAAGGCCGATATCAGCTCTGTTCTGCCAATGCCATCTATTCTTATGAAGACAAGTATGCTAACTTTTCTAATGTCTTTAGAGACCACATGGACTTTAGGATATGGAAAGGAACGGATGTCCTACTGTTAGGTCTTGGTCTGGGAAGTATACCGATCACCTTGGATCAGATAGAAAAAAAGAGGTGGTCATTTGTAGCAGTGGAGATCGATCCCGCTGTGTGTGAGCTTGCTTCTCTTTATGGATATCCCAAGATTTTTTCGCCTATCCAGACTGTGGTAGGTGACGCGGTTAGTTTTGTAAGTAGCCACGAGGATCAGTATGATATGATCTGCATCGACCTGTTCATAGATGATGTGATGCCGTCGACGAGTAAGAGTGTAGAGTTCTTGACAGATGTTAAGCAGCTTCTCACTAGCGAAGGAATAGTGATCGCTAACACATTAGCATTCACCGAGGAGCACAAGAAGCAGTCTAGATTGTTCTTTGAGCAGGTCTTTCAAAAAGTATTTCCGAAAGGGCAAATCATAGAAACGCATGTCAACTATATGCTGATCAATGATCCAAAATACTTTGCCTCCAAGCGAACAAGATGATGGTCCACTGCGTATCAGATAATATGAAGAAGATCTTGGTCATAGGACTTTTTGCGATCTCAGTTTTCTTGATGGCTTGTACCGAAGATGAACCTAATTGCATCGATGATATGATAGAAGAGTTTAAGTCTGCACAAGCAGACCGATCATTTGTTGGGATCTATCAGTTTCAGTTAGAGGGTGAGACCTTTTACATCTTTGACTCGGGTGTTGCCTTTGACGCGACGGCATCAGTAGTAGATGAGGAGTGCCAACAAGTATGTATCTACGGTGGCTTCAGAGCTAATAGTCCACAACCATGTGATGACTTTTGGGATGGAATCAATAACAGCACTCAGATCTGGCCCGAATAAGCTAACCAACCCTTGATCATTTGTCTACATTTATGGCAAATGCATCCATATGTCACAAAGATCTTATGACGTCATCCTCTGGGGTGCCTCTGGATTTACCGGAAAGTTAGTCGCCGAATATCTAGTCAATAATTATCAAGACAAAGACTTGTCCTGGGCGATGGCTGGTCGGAATAAAGAAAAGCTTGCCAGCATCCAAACTCAGATAGGAGCGAAGGATATCCCGATCATCATCGCCGATAGTCATGATCGCTCCTCTCTAGATGCGATGACTGAGCAGGCAAGTGTGATCTGCACTACTGTTGGCCCTTATGCAAAATATGGCTCTGAACTAGTAGCATCTTGCATCCAAAGTGGCACTGACTACTGCGACCTCACTGGTGAAGTACAATGGATGAGAAAGATGATCGATCAGCATCATCAGTCGGCTCTTGATAAAGGGGTGCGGATCGTCCATACTTGTGGCTTTGATTCGGTACCATCCGATATGGGTGTCTACTTTATGCAAGAGGAACTCATGGATAAGCATGGCGAGTATGCCGAGCATATCAAGATGAGAGTCAAGGCTATGAAAGGCGGTATGAGCGGAGGGACATATGCCAGCCTAAGTTATGTGATGGAAGAAGCCGCAGAGGATAATGCGATCTTTAAAGTGCTTATGGATCCTTATGGATTGAATCCTAAGGAAGGCCCTCGTGGTCAGGACAAACCAGACTTGCAAAAAGTGATCTATGAGGAAGATTCTAAGTCTTGGTTAGCGCCATTTGTCATGGCTACTATCAATACGAAAGTTGTACGACGTAGTCATGCATTAAGCGGTCATCCATATGGTACGAGCTTCAGATATGACGAGGCCATGCTTATGGGTGATGGAGTAGGAGGTCGTATGAAAGGCTACGCGACGGCAGGAACTCTTGGTTTATTGATGGCCGGTAAGCCTGGTTCCATCCTAAAGAAAATCACCGACAAAGTGCTCCCAGATCCGGGAGAAGGACCTAGTAAATCCCAAAGAGAAAATGGATTTTATAATCTTCGATTTTATGGGAAGATGAAAGACGGAACAACTCATATAGCTAAGGTCACTGGTGATCGAGACCCAGGATATGGATCCACATCTAAGATGCTCGCTGAGGCTGCGATCTGCTTGGCCAAGGATAAAAGTAAATGTCCAGATATAGCTGGCGTCATTTCTCCAGCCACTGCACTTGCGGGACCTTACTTGAAGAGACTGATTGATAACGCAGGATTGACATTTGAGTTAGATTCTGATTGACTTATCAACTCCTTTGAGATACCTTACGTACTTATCCTTTGATATGTACTTACGTAAATGTTTATTTCTACTCCTTTTACTCCTAGCTATCTCAGATGTGTTTGGACAGAGGAGAGAGCCGCTCGATATCACTGTAGACTTTGAGTCTTATGATCCTCCCTCTACTCTTGTAGTGCCGGAGAATCCGGTCTCATCGGCAAAGTTTCCATTCGTTGATATACATAGTCATCACTGGAGATTAGATGAGGCTGATCTAGATGAGTTAATCGCTCAGATGGATGAGTTGAATATGCAAGTCATCGTCAATCTTAGTGGCCGTGGAGGTCAAGCTCTCAAGTCGATGGTAGATAATATCAACAAGCACGGATATCAAAATCGGATAGTCAACTTTACCAATATCAATATCCGCACAATCGATGAAGAAGATTGGATCGAAGAAACGATCAAGCAGCTAGAGTATGATAGAAGTATAGGTGCACGAGGTCTAAAAATCTATAAGAGTCAAGGTATGCACCATACCGACGTCAATGGTGATCGAATTAAGATCAATGACCCAAGGCTGGATCCTATCTGGGATAAGTGCGGAGAGTTAGATATGCCTATCTTAATACACAGCGCAGACCCAAAGCCTTTCTGGATGCCTCATGATAGTTTGAATGAAAGGTGGTTAGAACTGAAGCTACGACCAGGACGTAAGAGAGACGCTGATAATCCTGCAAGTTGGGAGACGATCATCGCAGAGCAACATGATATGTTTAGAAAGCACCCTAACACGACTTTTGTCAATGCGCACATGGGTTGGTTCCCTAATGATCTGAATCACCTAGGAGAACTTCTAGATCAGATGCCCAATATGTATGTGGAAATAGGAGCAGTCATCGCCGAGCTTGGACGCCAACCAAGGATGGCAAAGAAATTCTTTGAAAAATATCAAGACCGAGTCCTATTTGGAAAGGACTCCTATAAGCCCGAAGAGTTTCCTACTTACTTCCGAGTGTTAGAAAGTGCAGATGAGTACTTCCCCTACTACAAGAGATATCATGCTTTTTGGAAGATGTATGGTCTCGACTTATCGGATGAGGTCTTGGAAAAACTCTACTTTAAGAATGCTTTGAAGATTCTTCCAGATATGGATCCGTCGATGTGGTCTAAGTAGACTCCCGGATGATTAGTTCTGGGGTGAAGACTTTTTGTCTGACGACTTCTTTATGAAGACACATCTGGATGATATACTCTCTTGCTAATTTCCCCATCTCGTATCCATCTTGATTGATAGTGCTAAGTTTTGGTGTAATTGTTTTCGAGATTTCCGAATCACTATAACCAATGATTGATAGATCCCTTGGAACTTGAATATTCCTATTTATTGCGCATTTGAGCGAGCCGGCAGCCAGTTGATCTGTGATAGTCATAATTCCATCTGGCGGTGTTTGATGAGAGAGTAACTCATCTGTAGCCTGATAACCTTCAGATCTAGATGCATTGGTACACGTGCGGATAAGGTGATCATATACAGGGAGGTTCGCTTCATGAAGTGCGCTCCGATATCCTCTTTCTCGATATGACGATATAGAGCAGTCGTCATCTCCTTTGAGCAGAGCTATTTTTTTCCTGCCTTTGGATATGAGATGACTGGCGGCTAGATACCCGCCTTGATAATCATCATACTGTATAGAACTGCTGTCGTAGGCATCAAAGGATCTATCGATGAGTATGAATGGAGTAGAGCTTCTTTGTAGAGCTGTGACATTTTCGATAGATGATGCCTGTCTTGTAGGAACCAGTATAATTCCTGCTACATAGTGATCTTGAAACTTATTGATCAATTCTTTTTCTCTTGTCACATCATGATTAGATTCTCCTATCATGATCATATAGTCGTCTCTTTCGAACTCTGATGTAGTAATACCACTGAGTATGGTTGAGAAAAAATAGTGATTGACTGTTGGGATGATGACTCCGATGAGATCGCTCGCTGTCTTTTTACGGAGTGATATAGCGATAGAGTTGGGTTTGTAGTCAAGGATCTTTGCCACTTGAAGCACCTTCTCTCTCATGGCAGGACTTATATCTCCTTTATCATTGATAGCACGTGATACCGTGGTAACGGATACATTCAGATAATTCGCTATGTCTTTTAAAGTAGTCCTCATCAACAAATTGGAGAGTCTAAGTTATTAACTTTAACGATTCCGCAAACGATTAAGTGCTGCTATTAATGCAGAATTCTGGACGTATTTTTTCATTGGATAGGAGCAGATTCTCTATGTTTGCTGAGACCGTCGGCGATAGATGCTGACGGATGTATTGAATTTAAACATCACTACAAAAACAGTCGTATGAAAAAACTATTTACACTAGCCGTAATGGCTTGTGCAGTATTTATGCTCACCTCTGCACAGGTGATGGCACAACAAACCGTTTCTGGTATCATAACAGATAGCGATGGAGAAGCGCTGATTGGTGCCAATGTTCTCGAAAAAGGAACAAGTAATGGTACCATAACCGATATAGACGGTTCTTATTCCTTATCTGTTTCTAACGGAGCAACCCTTGTATTTTCTTATACAGGATTTACAGAGCAAGAAATTCTTGTAGCTGGCCAATCTAATCTAGACATTGTACTTCAAGCAGGAGCACTACTCGATGAAGTTGTTGTTACTGGGTACGGAACACAGAAGTCTAAGGAAGTGACCAGTTCTATAACAAGTGTTAAAGCAGAAGACTTTAACAAAGGAGCTATCCAAGATCCAGTTTCCTTGATACAAGGGAAAGTCCCTGGTCTTAATATTTCATCTGTTGGTGGCAACCCTAACGGAACTTCTGAAATAAGACTAAGAGGTGTAACATCATTCGGAGCTAATGCATCTCCACTTGTTGTTATTGACGGAGTCATCGGAGGTTCACTAGATAATGTGGATCCTAATGACATAGAGTCTATAGATGTACTAAAAGATGGATCAGCTGCTGCCATATATGGTACTCGTGCTTCCTCTGGAGTCATCTTAGTAACTACTAAAAGAGGAGAAGCAGGTAAAAGCAGCGTTGAGTATAATGTGTATGCTACCAGCGAAAGTATAGCGGCACGCGTACCTACTCTTGACGCCGATGAGTTTGTAGCCCTACGTCCTAATGTAGATCGTGGAAGCGAGACAGACTGGGTGGATGAAGTAACACGCAACGGTTTGACACATGTCCATAACATATCTCTTTCTGGAGGTTCTGGTCAGACAACTTACCGAGCTTCACTTAACTATAGAGATGTAGAAGGTGTTGGTTTAGTAGATGGCTTTAATCAGTTGAATGGAAGACTGAACCTTACGCAAAGAGCGCTCAATGATAAATTAAGAATAGACTTAGGTGTATCTGCTACACAACGTGATGCCAACTTTGGGATTAATGAGGCTTTCAGATATGCAACACTTTATAATCCTACAGCACCAGTAAGGTTTAACGAAGGCGACGAGTTGTTCGATGTATTTGGTGGCTTCTATCAAGAAATCAACTTTGACTATTTCAATCCAGTAGCGATACTTGAACAAAATACTAATACAGGAGAGACTAACGATCTTATACTAAGCGGTAAGGCTACTTATGAGTTGATTGATGGTTTGTCAGTTAGTGCTTCGGTATCACAACAGAAAGAGTCAGGACTTTTTGGTCAATTTTCAGACAAAACTTCATTTTTTAGAGGTGCAGGACGTAATGGGTTAGCTTCACGACAGACTTTCGATAGAGAACAGACTTTATTTGAAGGCACATTAAATTACGACGTGGAAGTCTCTGACGGCATACAATTATCAGCGCTAGCAGGATATTCTTGGCAGCAAATAACCAATCAAGGTTTTAATGCTACAGTTGGAGATTTCATTAGTGACGATATCTCTTTTAATAATCTTGGCTTTGGACTTGATGTAGGAAATGGTCTTGCCGATGTTGGTTCATTTAAAAGTCAAAATAGAATCATTGGATTTTTTGGTAGAGCCAATTTGAACTTCAGTGATGATTTCTTTGTCTCTGCTTCTGTTAGAAGAGATGGTTCTACAAGATTTGGTGAAAACAACCAGTGGGGTGTATTCGGAGCGGTAAGTGCCGGTGCTAACCTAGTTAACCTACTTGGTATATCAGGTCCAGATCAATTAAAGCTGCGCGTTGGATATGGTGTAACTGGAGCTGATGCTCCTGGTGACCTTCTTTCTAGATTTAGATTTGATAATGCAGGGGCATTCTTCTTTGATGGTGCATTTGTATCAGCAGTAGGCCCAACTCAAGATCCTAATCCAGATCTTAAGTGGGAGGTTAAACAAGAAGTTAACGCAGGTATAGACTTCGCTTTTGGAGACTATAAGTGGGTTGGATCTCTTGATGTTTATAATAGAACAACTTCTGATCTTATTCTTCCTAATCTTCCGATTCCTCAGCCGCCTTCGCAGTCAGGAAGTATTACGGCTAACTTAGAAGATGTGGAACTTATAAATTCAGGAGTAGAATTAAGTATATCATATAATCATAGAAGTGGAGGATTTTCATGGACACCTACTGTGAACTTCGCAACTTTTAGTACAGAGATACGCCAAGTAGAAGCCCCTGAGGCTCGCTTCGCTTTTTTCCAAAGTGATGGACGAAGATTTGACACATCAACATCACCAGGAGCACCTGGTCTTAATGATGACCCTTCTATAGTTGTGCAGGCTAACGCGCCACTAGGACAATTCTTTGGTTTTAGATTCGAAGGAATTGGTGACGATGGTCAGTTTATCTTCGAAGATGTAAATGGTGATGGAGCTATCGATGGTGCCGATGAGCAGGTGATAGGAGAAGGTCTTCCAGATTTCTCACTAGGTTTTCAAAACCAATTCAACTTTGGTAATGTAGACTTTAGTTTCTTCTTACGAGGTGACTTCGGTCATGAGCTAGCTAACAATTGGAGAGTATTTTACGAGCCACTTGGTAATGGTTCTCGTGAAATTGATAATATCGTGAGTACTGAGTTCTTCGATGATGGATTAACTGCTACACCTATATTCAACAGTTACTATGTAGAAGATGCTTCTTACTTAGCTCTTGACAATGTCACGTTAGGATATACATTTGATGTAGGTGAGGGAAGCGGATTTGATAATATCAGAGTCTACCTGAATGCGCGTAATCTTTTCTTTATCACAAGCTATACTGGAGCTGATCCATCGGTTAGATATCAAGATTTTGGTCCTACAAGTAATGGAGCTAACGCAAATATAACGAATGGTAATCCTCTTGCACCGGGGATCGACAGACGTAACAACTATTTCAGAACACAATCATTTACTGCAGGTGCAACTTTTGGATTCTAAAATCAAAAAAAATTAAGTATGAAAAATATAGGAAAAACAATTTTCTTACTGTTCTTCGGACTTGCTATGACGCAGTCATGTACAGATCTAGAAGAAGGTGTATTTAGTCAGTTGACTTCGGATAACTTTCCTAAGAGTGAAGATCAGTTTATAGCAGCTCTTGGTGCAACATACTCGAGTCTTGCTAATGCAGGTGGTCACAACAGTTATACATCTATGCAGATGATCGCTGGTGATGATATGATGATACCACAGCGTGGTAATGATTGGTTTGATGGTGGTGTATGGTTAAGATCACACCAACATGAGTACAATGCTCAGGAAGGATGGTTGAATAACGCATGGGGTGAGCTCTATGGAGGAGTTAACAATTGTAATCGTGTCATTGAATTATTTGAGTCTCTTGTAGCCGACGGAAGTGTTGCTCAAGCGGATGCAGATGCTTTTATCTCAGAATTAAGAGTTCTTAGAGCATATTTCTATTTCTTACTATTAGATGCATATGGTAACATTCCAATTGTAACTGCATTTAGTGGTGGAGAAGCTAATCCGGGTACGACTTCAAGAAGTGAGGTATTCAGCTTTATAGAAAATGAACTGAACGAGAGTGTGCCAAATCTTACAAGAGCTAAAGATGGAACTACTTATGGTAGATTCAACTTCTATGCAGGAAGAGCTCTACAGTCTCGTCTTTACTTAAACGCTGAAGTTTATACTGGTACTGCAAGATTTAGTGATGCGGTAGCTGCAGCTGATGACATCATCAACTCAGGTCTATACTCTCTAGAAGCAGACTACTTCACTAACTTTAATGTGAACAATGATGTCTCTAATGAGAACATATTTGTTGTACCATATGATAACACACAAAACTGCTGTTTCTTCTGGGCACAAATGACTAATCACTACTCTAGTCAAAGTACATTCGGTTTAACCGATCAGCCTTGGAATGGATACTGTGCATTAGAAGAGTTCTATAACTCATATGACGATGCAGATAATAGAAAAGGAGAATGGGGTAATCCTACGGCTCCTGGAAACTTTATAGCAGGTCCTGTAGGTGTAACTGATCCAGGTGTAGAGCCAGATGATCCAGATGGTCCAGGAGTAATACACACTCCAGATGTTAATGCTCTCTTCCCTAATGCTTTAAGACAAGCAGGTGTAAGAATGGGTAAGTATGAGTTCGCTGGTGGTCCTAATACGATGAGTAATGACTTCGTCTTATTCAGATATTCAGAGATCCTTCTTAATAAAGCAGAAGCTCAGATGAGATCAGGACAAGGTGATGCAGGATTACCACTTGTTAATATGGTAAGAGAAAGAGCAGGCCTTGGAGGTTTTACAGCTTTGTCTAATGATAATCTTCTTGCAGAAAGAGGAAGAGAATTATATGCTGAGTCAGTAAGACGTACAGACTTAATAAGATTTGGAGAATATGGTAGTGAGTGGCAATTCAAGCCGTCTTCAGACGCAAGTAGAGAAATATTCCCTATACCACAAGCACAGATAGATGCGAATCCTAATCTCCAGCAGAATCCTGGATATTAATAGGCATTATATATAAGATTATAAAAGGAAAGCATCGGAAGGTGCTTTCCTTTTTTGTTCTAAGAGAAACTTGATAGCACTCCATCACAAGATTATATTTTACATAATACTTACAACTGTCCTTCTGACAGCTTGTACCAACCCTTCTTATCCCACAACTTTATTTTCGCTCAAGGCAAATGAAGAAATAGGTGTCTCCTTCATCAATGAGCTCGACTATACCGAAGAATTAAATACATATACCTACAGAAATTTCTATAACGGAGGAGGAGTAGGTATAGGTGACTTTAATAACGATGGTCTAAAGGATTTTTACTTGACAGGGAACCTTGTGGATAATCATCTTTATATTAATAATGGAGATTGGACCTTCACAGAGATAGCTCAGAAAGCCGGAGTCAGTTGCCCAGAAGTTTGGTCTACAGGTGTAAGTATAGCTGACATCAACCAAGATGGATTAGACGATATATACGTCTGTAAATCCGGTCCACCAGGAGGGCCCAATAGAAACAACGAACTATTCATAAATAACGGAGATCTCACATTTACGGAAAGTGCAAAGAAGTATGGTTTAGATGATCTAGGCTTATCTACACATGCTGCATTTTTTGATATGGATAAGGATGGCGATCTAGATTGTTACCTCCTTAACAATTCACTGAGATCTGTAGGCAACTATGATCTCATAGCTGGCCAAAGAGAAAAGAAAGACTCGCTTGGTGGAAATAAGCTTTATAGAAACGACAACGAAGTCTTCGTAGATGTGAGTGACGAAGCTGGGATATATACTAGTAAAATTGGTTTTGGATTAGGAGTTTCTATCGGAGATCTCAATAACGATAACTGGCCTGACATCTATGTGTCCAATGACTACTTTGAAAAGGACTATCTCTATTTGAATCAACAAGATGGTACGTTTGAAGAGTCTATAGATCAAAGTATTACTGAGATGAGTCTCAGTTCTATGGGAGCAGATATGGCGGACATTAATAATGATGGATTGCCTGAGATATTTGTAACAGACATGTTGCCCAGTACAGAAGAAAGACTCAAGTCCAAAACAACCTTTGACGATTGGAATAAATCTTTGCTTCAGCATGATCAAGGTTATGGATGGCAGTTCACACGCAATGCACTTCAGTTAAATAATGGAGACGGCACTTTCAGTGAGATAGGGAGATATGCTAACGTGAGTGCAACGGACTGGAGTTGGGGAGCGCTAATCTTTGATATGGACGACGATGGTCATAAAGATATATTTGTCGCTAATGGTCTTTATAAAGATCTAACGGACCAAGATTATATCAACTTCATAGGTGACCCATCCAAGATCAGAGGGATGATCAAAAATGGAAAGGAAGTCATCAAAAGCCTTGTTGATTCTATTCCTTCAGAACCTCAACCTAATGCCGCATTCATCAACCAAAGAGATTTATCCTTTGCTAATGAAGCTCAGAAACTCGGACTTGGTCGACCTTCCTTTTCTAATGGTGCCGTGTTTGTAGATATTGATAATGATGGAGATCTTGATCTCATCATCAACAATGTCAATGAACCACCATTTATATATGAGAATAGACGTGAGATGGTTTATCCTGAAAGACACTACATAACACTTAGAGCTATCAATGAGAAAACGGGATCAGTTTTGATGAATACTCGTGCTCATCTATACATGACAGATGGCTCCATTCAGTTTCAGGAGCTTATGCCTATGAGAAGTTACATGTCCTCTACTGATAGTGATTTACACTTTGGTATTAGTGATGGTGTTGATATAGATAGTCTTGTTGTCACATGGCCTGACAAGACAAACCTTGTTATGCACGATGTTCCTCTGGATACGATGCTGACGTTATCGCATATGAATCAAAACGTAATTACCAAGAGAGAAAAGGGGACTGTAGCCGACCCTATATTTTCTTCTATTGACTTAGGACCTGATCACCAAATAAGCCATACAGAAAACATTTGGAGCGACTTTGATAGACAGCCACTACTATTTGAGATGTCGTCGAACGAAGGGCCTTGCTTATGCACAGCTGATTATAATAAGGATGGATTTTTAGATATATATGTCGGGGGTTCGAAAGGTAGTGCTGGATATCTATACGCCGGCTCACAAAGTAAATACACTAGCGTTCCATTGGATGAAGCTGGTAAGATTTCAGAAGATACTGATTGTGTTTTCAAAGACTTCGATAATGATGGTTGGGTGGATCTTTATGTGGCAAGCGGGGGAACAGAGTTCCCAGCAAGCTCAAGTGCCCTAAATGATAGACTTTACTTGAATCGCAAAGGGACCTTCGTAAAGTCGGAAAAACACATCGCTTTTAAAAAGTATGAAAGCACGGGTGCCGTGGCATCTGCAGATTATGATGGTGATGGTGATTTTGATTTGTTCATTGGTGTTCGGCAAGTGCCTTTCAAATATGGCCTCTCGGCTGATGGCTATATCTTTAATAACGAAGATGGGGTGTTCAAAGATGTTACGGATGTTGTTGCTCCAGAACTGGCAGATCTCGGCATGATAACGGATGCACTGTGGGAAGATATAGATAAGGATGGTGACCTTGATTTGGTGGTAGTAGGAGAGTGGATGCCCATATGCATTTTTGAAAATCAGGAAGGGAAGTTGAGTTTACAAAAGGGAGCGGAAGCCTACTCCTACTCGGGATTGTGGAAGTGTATCGTCTCAGGCGATATCGATGGTGATGGAGACATAGATCTGATTGTTGGCAATAAGGGACTCAATTCGACCTTATCTGCTGACCGAGATCAATCACTGAAACTCTATGTTAATGATTTTGATAAGAACGGGACTTTAGATCCTATATTCACTTTAAGTAAATATGGCAAAGACTACCCAGTTGCTCTACAACCAGAAATGCTCAAACAATTGCCCAAATTAAAATCTCAGTACATAAGGCATGCTGCTTATTCTGGAAAAGAGGTGAGTGAAATATTTTCTGTTGAAGAATTAAGTGAGAGTGTTTTTAAAGAAGTGAATACACTTGAAAATATTGTTTTACTTAATGATGGAATTGGGAATTATAAGAAAATGTCAATGCCTGTCGAGGCACAGCTTTCAAGTATATACGCCATAGCGATGGCAGACATAGATAATGACGAGATAGACGAGATCATATATGGAGGTAATCAATTTTTGGCAAAACCTCAAATCGGCTCAGATGGAGCGAGCTATATGGGCGTTCTAGATTACGAAAATGAAAAATTGATTTATTTACCAAGTTCCAGAACTGGATTGAAGGAAACTGGGATGATTAGAGCTATAGCAAAGAGCTCAACTAATGATGCTAATTATATTATAGTTGGAAAGAATAATGATGAAGCGAAGATTTATCAATATAAGTAGACTACTAATAGCACTTTCATTAGTGCTGTTGATTGGTTGTAAAAAGGAAATAGATTATCAGACATTGGTGGAAACCAACTTGTCTTTGGGGCAAGAGTTCAATGATATTATCTATGATATCAAATTTGGAATGACTTCAGATGAGTTTTATGATTACTGCAGGGAGCTTAACAAAGAATATAAAGCCGAACAAGGGCCTAAGAAGAGAACTGTCCAAATAGAAGTGGATGGTTTTTCTGAACCTTGTTATATGCTTTTCTATCCGAATTTTATCAATGATGAGATTGCTGAGATGCCCATTCTTTTTGCACTTCACCAATGGTCTCCCTGGAATAAAGAATCTTACTCTGATGATATTATCTATGAGGTGCGGGATTTGATTGAAGATTGGTATGATATGGACTTACACCTTCTCATAGACACAACCGACTATCCTGGCTTCGTAGGATGCAAGGGGAATAAAAAAGTTACTTTAACTATACAAAACGACCAGTTTGTAAAACTGCTCGTGACTGATATGTTGCGCATAGATCCTGAGACAGAATTAGTATACAAAAGAAATTAGAGTGAGGGTAGTTTATCTATATACTCTAGTGCTGACAGTATTGTTCTATTCATGTGATAGTACGAAGGAGGATGTTGGTCCGCGCTTTACGCGTCTTCTTGCTGAAGATAGCGGTGTAGACTTTATCAATGAGCTTGCTTTTGATAAGACGTTTAATATCTACACGTATAGAAATTTTTATAACGGCGGTGGAGTAGGAATAGGCGACTTTGATAAAGATGGCCTTCAAGACATCTACTTCACGTCTAACATGGGTCAAAACAAGTTGTATCGAAATCTTGGCGAATTACAATTTGAAGATATCACCGAGCGCACAAATGCTTCGGGGAAGAGCGCTTGGTCCACTGGCGTATCAGTAGCTGATGTGAATGGTGACGGATGGTTGGATATATATGTTTGTAATTCGGGAGATGTAAAAGGTGATAATAAGCAGAACGAGTTGTTCATTAACAATGGCGACTTAACCTTTACAGAGAAAGCAGCCGAGTATGGTGTAGCTGATAAAGGATATTCTACTCATGCGGCTTTTTTTGATTACGATAAGGATGGAGATCTTGATATGTACTTGTTGAATAATTCTTACCAAGCCATAGGAAGTTTTAATCTCAACAATAATGTGAGAGATGTGAGAGATGTGGAAGGAGGAGATAAGCTTTTTAGAAATGATGGTAATGTATTCACTGATGTGAGTGAATCAGCGGGGATCTATGGGAGCATAATTGGTTTTGGCCTTGGAGTTACTGTGGGAGATGTCAATAGAGATGGCTGGCCCGATATCTTTGTCTCTAATGATTTTTTTGAGCGTGACTATTTATATGTGAATCAGAAAGATGGGACCTTTTCTGAGGAATTAGTAGATGGGTTTCGATCTATATCAGGTGCTTCGATGGGAGCTGATATGGCTGATATCAATAATGATGGATTACAGGACATATTCGTTACAGAGATGCTTCCAGGTGATTACTCTAGACTGAAGACGAAGACCACTTTTGAAAATTGGGATAAATATCAAAAGAACGTGGATGCTGATTACTATCATCAGTATACGCGTAACATGTTACATCAAAATCTTGATGGTAAGAGATTTCAAGAAATAGGAAGATTAAAAGGAGTGCACGCTACAGACTGGAGCTGGGGCGCACTTATTGCTGATTTAAATTCTGATGGATACAAAGACATATTTGTGGCTAACGGTATTTATCAAGACTTGACTGATCAAGACTACCTCAATTTTGTAGGAAATGAAGAGACGATGAGTCAGATGATCTCTAAAGAAGGTGTAGACTATGCCGCTCTGATAGATGCCATTCCCTCTAATAGCTTGCCTAATTATATGTTTGAGAACCAAGGGCGAGAGAATAACTTTGATTTCAACTTAGTAAGCGATAGTTGGGGTTTTGCCGATAGCACTTTTTCAAATGGAGCGGCATATGTGGATCTTGATAATGACGGAGATCTTGAAATAGTGGTGAACAATGTAAATATGGCATCTAGTGTCTATAGGAATAATAGTATCCAGCAAGACTCGTCAAATTATATCCAAATTTCCCTCAGTCAAGAAGGTAAGAACCCATATGCTGTTGGCGCTAGCATTGAAATAATAGCAGGCGACTTAAAAGTTTTTCAAGAACATTATCCGACAAGAGGTTTCCAGTCGTCTATGGATTATGTTATAACGATGGGTGTTGGAGAACAAGAAAAAGTCGATGAACTAAGGATCAATTGGCCAGACAACACATATTCTATAGTGACTAATGTAGAAGTGAACCAAAGACTAGAGATTGATAAGTCAAAAATAGATACTAGATCTAAATCTAAAAGCGCAGAGCTGAAGAACAATATAATCTTCTCTCAAGATGAGTCCGTTTCTTTTGCATGGAGCCATAGCGAGAATACTTTCGTGGATTTCGATCGTAATAAGCTCTTATATCATATGAGATCTACAGATGGTCCTTGTCTATGTAAGGGGGATGTGAATAATGACGGTAAAGAAGACGTCTACCTAGGTGGAGCGAAAGATCAACCTGGAGAGTTGTATATCCAAAAAGATAATGGAGTATTTGAATTATTTATGAGCTTTGAGGATGATCGAGTATCTGAAGATGTTGATTGTGCATTTGGGGACATAGACAATGACGGAGATATAGATTTGTACGTAGCATCTGGGGGGTTTGAATTTCCCAACACCTCGAGTGCCTTAGCAGATAGATTGTACATCAATGATGAAGGTAGGTTTGAAAAGTCAGCACCTATTTATCCAACTGGCAAATTTGAAAGCTCTTCCTCTGTAGACATCGCAGACTATGATGCAGATGGTGATATGGATATATTGGTAAGTATAGGCTTCAAGCCATTTCAATATGGGGTGCCTGAGTCGATATATGTTCTTAAGAATGATGGTGCCGGGAATTTCACCAATAGTGGATCTGCACTCTCTGAGGATCTTGAAGGACTCGGACTCATAACAGATGCGAGTTTTAATGATGTTAATGGCGATGGCTATCAGGACATAGTAGCTGTTGGAGAATGGATGTCACCTGAAATATTTATTTATGATGCCGAGCAAGATGCATACGATCGTATTACAGAGTCTGTCGGACTTTATCAGTTTAAAGGATGGTGGCAGACTTTTGAAGTATTAGACTATAATGGTGATGGCTTACAAGATCTGGTAGTCGGAAATATTGGACTGAATACCATGTTCAAAACTGGCGGAGAAGATCCATTGCGATTATACATTGGTGATTTTGACAAAAATGGATCTGTGGATCATGTCTTCGCTCAGTGGGAAGAAGATGGGTATTATCCCATGGCACTCATGCATAACTTGGTGGCCCAGCTCCCTGGTTTGAAGAAAAGATTTAATTCGTATGTGGAGTATGCGGATCTATCGATGGAGGAAATATTTTCGAAAGAAGAACTAGAAGGGGCTTTGATATTGGAAGCTCCATACCATGAGCACATGGTTTTTCTCCAGAACTCTAATCAACAATGGACTGCAGAGAAATTAGATTATGCAACTCAAGTCTCGAGTGTGTTTGACATAGCAGTCATAAACAAGGATGGTTCAGATATATTGATTTTAGGGGGTAATAATAGCTATGTAAAACCAGAGATGGGGAAGTATGACGCGAGCTATGGAAATGTTCTTGTTAGAGGACAAGATAATAAGTGGTCCAATGTGATTAACTCAGGGTTGCTACTGAGTGGTGATGTTCGTAACTTTCAGAAAGTCAAAATTGACAATTCGCCCGCACTGTTGGTAGGGATAAATGATGAACCATTGACAATCTTTAGATATGAAAACTAATGCAATACAACATATAGGATTCGCTATAGCGATGATACTAATGATAATGTCATGCTCTAATTCATATCAAGCTATCGGATCGTCTGGATCGAAAGAGTTAGAAGTTAATAATAGTGTACTGAGCTTAGGAGACTACCTACGAAGAGTACCACAGCTCTACGTGAGGGGGACGGGCGATAATCTGCAAGTACAATTGAGAGAGAACTCAAGCCCATCTGGTTCAGCTTCTCCGTTATATGTTGTAGATGGGAAAAAGATGGGAAGAGATTATGCTAGGGTTTCTAGAACAATAGATTCTAATGATATAGAAAGTGTGAGAGCTCTGACAAACGCTTCTGAGACTGCTATCTACGGTCTTGATGGATCTAGTGGTGTGATAATCATAACTACTAAGAATAATTAGTAAGAACAGTGTGACGGAATCTCGATTTTACAAATGCCTCTTATTCTTATGTGGTATAATCATCTGTGGATGCTCTACTGATGCTCCACAAGTTCATTTGGAGCAACGCCTTTTTTCTTCCATCGATCCATCAGTTTCAGATGTGGATTTTGCTAATGATGTAGATATCTATGACAGTATTAATATAGTCAACTATCTCTATGCATTTAATGGAGGAGGAGTGGCAATAGACGATTTAGATGGTGATGGATGGAGTGATATAGTTTTTACTGCTAATCAAGGCGGCAACGTCATTTACTATAACAAAGGCAATCTTGAGTTTGAAGCTGATCAGAGAGCATTAGGAGAAAATGATAGCTGGTCCACAGGAGTTACGATAGTTGATATTAACGATGATGGACTGAAAGACATCTATGTATGTAATGTCCATAATGATGAACTTCTCAATGGTGTCAACCAGCTGTTCATTAATCAAGGAAATAGAAAATACAAGGAAGAAGCTGCACAGTATAATCTTGATATACAAGCTCTATCTACACAGAGTGCATTTCTTGATTACGATAAAGACGGGGATTTAGACATGTATCTTTTATGTCATTCGCAGCATAGTCCTGGAGTTTATTCTGACTCATCTTTGAGGAAGGGCTATCATCCATTGAGTGCAGATAGGTTGCTAGAGAACAGAGATGGGAAGTTTTACGATTCTTCTAAAAGACTTGGGATTTATCAAAGTAAGATAGGCTATGGTTTAGGCCTCGTTGTTTCTGATGTTAATTTGGATGGATGGCCTGATATTTACGTAGGTAATGATTTTCAAGAAAATGATTATCTGTATATAAATAAAGAAGGCCAGAAGTTTGAGGAAGTGGCGGCAAGCACCTTCACCCATACAAGTAAGTTTACGATGGGCTGTGATATTGCAGATGTTAATAGAGATGGGTTTCCAGATATATTTTCATTGGATATGCGGCCCGAAGATGAAGAGATTTATAAAAAATCTGAATCGCCAGATGAACCTCAGCTTTTAGAATATAAGAATACATTTGGGTATAGCGATCAGTTTGCGCGAAATGCGTTACAATTCAACAGCGGATGCGCCGTAAGTGGAAATCCGATCTTTAGTGAAGAATCGGCGTCCTATAATTTGGAATCTACTGACTGGAGTTGGAGTGTGCTGATGGAAGATTTTAATTTGGATGGGCTCACTGATATTTTTATTACTAACGGAATTGAAAAGCGACCTAATGATCTAGACTATCTAGAGTATATTTCTAATGAAATTGTACAGCAGAAAGAAAGTGACTCTTCCTTTATAAATAAGATGCCAAGTGGAAAGATGAATAATCGATTCTTTTTGAATCAAGGAGATTCATTTGAAGATGCGAGTGATCAAGTAGATAGTAATACTGAAGACCTGAGCCAATCAGCGGCTTATGGTGATCTTGATAATGATGGAGATCTTGACTTGGTCATCAATAGAATGAATGACCACGCTATCCTATTGGAAAATAATGCGGCGAATAATTTTGTAAAATTCGATGTAAGGTCTTTCAAGACTATAGATGTACTAGGTGCCAAACTATGGGCTTATGTCGGAGATGTTATGATATACAAGGAGATACAGATGACACGTGGATTTCAATCCTGCGTTGAACCGGTGATATCAATCGGACTAGGAGAAAAGACTGTATTAGATTCTCTTATTATAAAGTGGCCAACTGGAAAAATATCAAGCTATAAAGAGGTAAAGAGCCGAGAAGTAATCATACCAGATATTTACGAAAGTGATCAACGTGTAGTCACTCCCAATTATAAAACCCTGACCAAGACAGAGTATGTGAATGTCAGCCATACTGAAAATGACGTAGATGACTTTGTGAAGAATGATATGCTTATAGATAAAATCAGCAGCAAAGGACCTGGCTTTGCAATGGGAGATGTAAATGGCGATGGTTCTGAAGACTTATTCGTGGGTGGTGCAAAAGGCCAGCCTTCAGTGATATACTTAAATGACGAAGGGTCGTATGTTCCATTCTGGCAGTCTAAACCAATTTATGAAGACGTCGCTGCCGTACTTGAAGATATAGACAAAGATGGTGATCTTGATCTGATAGTGGCTGCAGGCAGTGGTGAGTATCCCAAAGGACACGAGAGCAATACGAATAGGATCTACTATAATAATGGAGATGCGAACTTTAGCGAATCTTACTATTACATCGATAATGCAAAATCAAATACTAGGTCAGTAAGTCTGTCGGATGTAGATGGTGATGGGTGGTTGGATGTGTTTTTTGGAAATCATAGTGACCCTAGTACATATGGTCTGGGTTCTACTAATCGGATGCTTAGAAATATCCGTGGCCGAGAATTTATAGATATAAAGGGTGAGAGGATAGATGGATTAGATGAAGGTGGTATGATTACGGATGCTATATGGGCTGATTTGAATGATGATGGTTATCGAGAGTTGGTTGTGGTGGGTTCGTGGATGCCAGTAACGATTTATTGGAATTCTGGAGAAGGGCTTTCTAAGGAAACACTCGAAAATACGACGGGCTTATATAACAAAGTCCTAGTAAGCGATATAAATGGAGATAACAAAAATGATATCATCCTTGGAAATTTGGGCTTGAATCATGTGTTAAAAGGAGACGATGACCAACTCGTTTTGGCTCTCAATGATTACAATAAGGATCAAATACTCGACCCTTTAGTCGCCTATGAGAAAGGCTCTTCAATTTTGCCGATTTACCACAAGAGACAAATAGAGAGAAGATTCAATGACTTAAAAAAGGAAATACCTTCTCATCAATCATACGCTCAGACACCCTTGTCTGATATATTCGAAGACGAGGTTATGAAGAATACATTTATAAAAAGGACTGACGAGCTGAGGTCATTTGCGTTAATGAATAAGGGAGATAAATCTTGGGAGAAAGTTGTCTTGCCCATGTCTATACAGTCTTGTCCGATTTATGCTATTGTGGAGCACGACGGAACTCTTTATATGAGTGGAGGCGATAGAGATTATATGCCAGTCACAGGTAATATGTCGGCTTCGTTCATTTCAAAGTTATGGATGGAGGATGACTCCTTTATCATGGAGAAAATCCCTAATTTACCAAAAGGATCTATTAGGCATCTGTCGATTACAGGGGACCATTTGATGGTAGTTAGAAATGATGGACCTATAACCAAGATCCGACTAGAGTAACTAAGTAGTACATTATTGGATCAGATAAGCACATATAGACTAAGATTAAGTGAGAAGCTCGAAGTGATTTTCTTAGCAGTGGTGATGTTGATTGTTGCTCAAGGAGTAAGTGCTCAAAGGACCATATATGTAGATCACCAAGCTTTAGGCCTCAATAGTGGTGCTGACTGGCAGAACGCTTTCGTTTCATTGCATGATGCTATCGGTGCGGCGAGAAGTGGTGACGATATCTGGATAGCCGAAGGAGTATATCCAACTTCTTCAGTAGGAAACCGATTCGCTTCTTACGATTTAGATATGAGTTTGTCGATCTATGGAGGATTTAGAGGATTCGAAGAAACGGTGGAAGAAAGAGGACCGAATGCCATAACCGTACTAAGCGGAGAAATTGGGCTGCCAGGTGAAAGAAGTGACAATGCCCATCATGTCCTAGAGTTTAGCAACCCAAATCTCATTGTTACGATAGATGGTCTTTCTATAGAGGGAGCTTACGGGGATTTTGAAGGAGAGGCTGATTTTGAGTTAGACGAGACTGGAGCTGTGCTGATAGATAACCCTGCTAATAGCACAATGTCTATACTTTTTAGAAATGTGAATTTTCAACACAATTTTGCAAAGGATAAAGGAGGAGCAGTCTTTGTACAAGACAAGTCCAACTCAAATACAGAATTGAAATTCATAGGATGCTCATTTCATGATAATGTTGCGATAGTTGATGGCTCTGCAGTTTATGGAAACTTATTTTCTAGTCAAGCACAAATAGAGTTTTCTAGAATTTCAATGGAGAATATAGATCCTACGCATCAATCATTTACTGCTATACAATTGCTCTTCAGAGGCCAAGAGAACCTGCTGAGAATAGAAGATTCCTTTTTTGGTGAAAATAGAACTGTCAACCCAGACCCGATCTTAGCTTTTGGATTATTTGGAAAAACAGACTTTTTTTTAGAGAATACCACTTTCGTAAATAACACCTATGGCCAGGTCATGTTTGTCAATTCTAATAGTGGGGATCAAGCCAATCAAGTAGTTATAAAAGATGTCAAGCTTCTCCACAATGAAACATTTTCTTCACCTCTGCAAATATTAAATACTGCCTTCGGTCAAAACAGATCAGATGTACATATCGATGGTCTTACTATAGATAACAATATAAATGGTGACACCTGGATTTTGCTGGACTTGCACGAGATCAACTTAAGAACATTTGATAATAATACTTTTACAAATAACAAAGGGGGCCCGCTTTTTCTCAATCCAGTATATAGTGACTTAACTATTAATAATTTATTGGTAGCCAATAACTCCTTTCTTGATGTAGACTTTACCAATCAGTTTGTTTTTAAGAATTTTGATAACTACGATATCACCTTTAACAATGCAACCTTTGCTTATAACGAAGGAGTAAAAGGGACAGCCGTCAGGACATTCTTTAACGAGAATAACGGAAGAGTTAGTCAGTTAACGTTTAACAACTCCATTTTTTTTGGAAATACAGACTTTGGTCAAGGCTTCTCTCCTGAGCTTCTCATCTATGCGAGCTATACAGACGTGATTTTTAATAATAGTCTTTTGGATGCATCGATATGTGAGAATGTTGCCGATATAACTGCAAGAGGGCAAGTAATTTGTGATAATACTAATCTGATTAATGCAGATCCTTTTTTTAGATCAACTTCTGATTTTAGATTAGATCACTGTTCCCCTGCTATAGACGCTGGTGATAATATTTTGTCCGAAGAGATCTTAAGAGATATAGCAAATCAGGAGCGAGTTATCAATGATAGAGTTGATATCGGGGCATATGAGAATATACCAGTTACACGTGATTTTGGATTTACCTGTAGCCAAGGATTATTGTATTCTGACTGGTTGCCTGATTTTGATGATGGCGCCACCTTTGAGTATGTAAAACAAGATTATGAACACCTGTTACGTGGTCAGGGGAGATATGTTATAACTACATTAAGTGGATGTGTAGATACTGTTATAGTAGATGTGCTTCCCCTTTCAGGTGTGGAAATCGGAGAGGTAGATGATTCTCAAAATTATGCCTTTGGTGATACTGTCAGTATATCTGCTATTAACTACCTGTCTAATGAAGTAGATTGGATTCTTTATTATGAAGAAGAGAGAATACCATTTGAGCGCATAGGAAATACTGTTGAATTTATAATTAGAGGTGGTGGTATTTATAATCTAATTGTTGTTAATGAGTTTGGATGTATGCGTTCAGTAGAAATTGCCATACCTGAGGTCAACTTTGATGATCTGCTCTATCTCCCCAACAGCATCAGTCCTAATGGAGATGGACTCAATGATGACTGGGTTATCAGCACGCAGTATTCTGGAGAGATAGAAATTAAATCCTTCAACTTGTTTAATCGATGGGGTAATCCAGTGGCAAGTCATGGTAACATCTTATTTGAGAACGAAGTAATGCTTGTAAGCGGAGAAGAGTTGATCAATCAACAAGTGGAAGGGGAAGTATTAATATATGTCTTTGAAGTCGAGGTAGAAGGTAGATCCCTTACCATGATTGGAGATGTAACTATCTTTTAGTTAACCCATGATGGCCTATCTAAACTTGCCCCTTCTAAGACAAAACAGTTACAGCATTCGTCGGGCCAGTTTCTTCTATTAAAAGGACTACAAATTTTTTCTCTTGTTATGACTTCTTCAAATTCACTTGGAAATATAAAAGGTCGGATCGTGTCAACAGCCGAGAGTTCAAAATAACCTAGAGCATGTTTTTCTGGATCATTTAGATTGAGAACGTTGCCTTGTATAGGAGCAGGAGGGAGGTCAAATACAGTACCGCTCTGACTTGTTATTTCTTTGACCTTTAACCAATACTCATGCGCTGCTTCGGTGATAGACTGCTGATAAACTATGAAGTAATGTCTATTGACAAATTCTCTTATTGGAAAGTTAAACTTGCTAGCGACTTTTATATTCTCGACAGTCGTGCCCGCAATATCTTCTGAACTAAGCAAGTTGAAATTTTGATTGTTACCATCTTGGGAAATATAGCAAGTGAAAGATGGATCTAGCGGCCCACAAGATTCTTTTGTAAATAAGTATAGCTCATCATAAAACCACCTGAAATATGCAGGCTCTTCATTCTCTGCAGGAATATCAGTCGATAAGTAAGTATTGAGGACATTACCTGTGACTTCTATGCCAGTTGAGAGCGTTATAATCTCTCTTTCGAATATACTTACAGCATCAGAAGCAGGATATAATACGGGCATGATCTCAGGTGTCGAGAGATACTCGTCACCCGATGATGTCATGATGTGAAGAGAGTAACTTTCGCCAGACAAAAGAAAATCAGGTTCTACATCTAGTTGATATATACCAGGCTCCACCTCTTCATATGTAAGGGTGCTTTCATTATGAATAAGGCTTACAATCGCATCACTTTCAAATAAATCAATTTTTTGACCAAATGGAAGTGACCTAGATAACTTTACTTCCTGCGTTCTTTCGGTAAGATTGAGAACTGCATCCACAACGAGTTTGTTGGTACCCTCCACATCATCAAAGGATATGGGATCTAGACACGAGGATGATAAACAAATGAGTAATAGGAAAACAAGTCTTTTCATATCACCTAAAAATTAAAATTATAAGTGACTGATGGAATCAAGGTGCCTATAACTGAAAGTTGTAGTGCATTAATAGTAGACCCTATTTCTTGCCTAAAGAAGACAGAAAACGGATTTCTTCTAGAGTATACATTATATAAAGAGATGGTAAACTCATTATTATATCGAGTATGAGTTCTTCGATTAAGCCTTAGAGTATAGGAAAAGTCGAGTCTATGAAAATCTCTGAGCCTAAGTTGATTTCGATCTGAAAATTCTGGAACAACAACTCCTTGATTAATAAAATTACCAAGAGGTGCGGTGATGGGCCTTCCAGTTTTATAAATAAAGTTGATATTAATTCTATCTCTCTTTGAGAGCTTGAGATTAAGAAAGAACTTGACCTCATGCGGTGCATCAAAATTAGATGGAAACCAATCTCCTTGGTTGATAAGTTCTATATCAGTTTTGTCAGTGATCCTCAGCGATCTAGAATATGTGTAGTTAAGCTTGCCACTAACTACTTCACCTTGTTTATTGATGCTGACTTCACCTCCAAAAGCTCTGCCAGAGCCTTTGAGTAAAGCTGTTTCGAGATGTGGATTAAGAGTTAGATCTGCAAAGTCCTTATATTCTATAGTGTTTTCTAGTCTCTTATAGAAACCTTCGAGATGCCATGAAAGGTTATCTGATATTGTTTGATGCCAACCAAGAGAGAAGTTATTAGATTGAGTAGCAGGTATATGCGTATTGCTCACCTGCCAGATATCTATAGGCGTCGGAGTACTAGTGTTGGATAGGAGGTGTACATATTGAGCGGTTCGATTATATGCCATCTTAATCGAAGAGTTGTCACTTACATTATATCTAAGAGATATTCTTGGCTCCAAGTTGTTATAGCTTACTATGCTTGAGGTTGATATAAGTTGACTCTCGATGAGATTGTCGAAAGAGAAGAAGTTAGGGTCTTCGTATGTATTAACTACAGCTGGACCTTTCTGATTAAAAAGACTCCACCTTACGCCGAGATTGATTCCTAGTTTGTCAGTTATAGTGTATTCGTCATTGATATAGATGGCCAGCTCTCTGCCATTTTCCTTATCTACAGACTGAGGACTGATCTGACTTTCTTCTCTTGGAGCAAGACTTTCTTCGTTGGTGTTGATATCCACTAGCTCTATTCCTAATCTAAGTATATGGTCATCCCAAGATCTTAATAGATTGGCTCCTAGTTGGAGTGACTTTAGGCCAGAAGAGAGATTAAAAGCTCTCGAACCTGTTGGGATAAATTGTTGATTGCTAAGCTGACTATAGACTCCTTTGATGTTAAAAGAAGTGTTGTCATTTAGAAAGTGCTTGAATTGAAGATTGGCTATATCATTTTGCCAAGAGTATCCAAATTGTGTTGAAAATTGGAGCTGGTCAAAACTTCTAAAATATGAACCAATCAGCTTGCTCTTATTACTGAGTTTGTGCGTGTACTTCACATTTGCATCGTAAAACTCTGCCTTACTTCTTTGGATATCCAGATCATTAACATTGTTGAGCCACCAGTCTATATAGGATCCTCTTCCAGATAGCAGCAGTGAAGACTTTCCTTTTATAATGGGTACTTCAGCTGCGGCTTTGCTGGATATAAGTCCGAGAGAACCATTGAGTTTGAATTCTTCAAAGTCTGCCTCTTTAACTTGTATGTCTAACGCCGAAGATAATCTGCCACCGAAGTTCGCAGGCATGTGGCCTTTATATAAAGAAGTTGTGGATATGATATCTGCGTTAAAAATAGAGAAGAACCCAAGTATATGAGAAGGGTTAAATACTTGAGCGCCGTCCAGCAAGATGAGATTCTGATCGATCGTACCTCCCCGAACATTAAATCCACTAGCACCTTCACCTATATTACTAACACCTGCAACCGTAGTCAAACTTTTGATCACATCATTCTCTCCCATAAAGGAGTTCAACTGTTTGATTTCTTTGCTTGAGATCTGCTCTACGCCAGCTATAGTCTCATTTATTTTATAATCTTTACTTACGGCACTTATGGATATTTCCTCTACATAGTATGATTTATATCCAAGAGTAATATCCCAAGTCGCATCGCCTTGGAGATCGACAAACACATTATAATTTTCTGTAGCTATAGAGCTGATGTTGATCTCATGAAGCCCCTGTGGTAAGACTAGTTCAAATCTGCCATCATTATCTGCACTAACAAAAGAGCCTGAAGATTTATCCAGTACCAAAGCTTTGCTTACACCTATACCTTCTTCTTTGAGAAGTATGAAGCCAGTTATGGTAAAAGGCCCTTCAGACGAAGAGTCCGATCCTAGTGATATGATAGAATCTGCAGAGAGAGCTTCTTCTTTTACAATTTGGAGTTGATCAACTTCATCTTCTTTCTCCCGACTTATCTTTTCCTGAGGAATTATGATGATCTTATCAGGAGCATATTCGAGATAATCAAGATTGTTATCTGAAAGAATGATCGACAGCACATTTTTGAGAGGTATTTGACGAAAGTCGAAGTCTAAATTACGGATAGGCAAGAGAGTCTCGTTATAGCGGATTGATATATCATATCGCTTATCAATGCGATCAAGGATATACACCAACCTTTCACTTTCGAAGGTCTCAGTAATCGGTTCTTCGAGCGCACTTGTCTTTTGAGAAAGGAGACCAGAGACTGTGATGATACTAAGCAACATGCAGATAAACCACCCTCTCAGATATACCCACTCCATTGATAATTATGCTCTGATGACATGGAGGAAAGATAGTCATTAGCTGCAGTATTTATGGGACGTTCGGACACTTACGTAAATGTTTTACCTGGATTTGTCTTAGTCGTGTTTTTTTCATTGTTCATCGTAAACTGATGAGCTAGGATACCAGAGTGTTATACCTTATGAGTACATCAAACAATTAGAACGATGGCTTTTGGAACAGGGAATATTATTAGCGTAAGAAACAATAGAAATCTACAGAATGACTATAAGTCAAGAGCTAATACTAAAAGGGAAGCTCTTAAGGCTTACTTGTCTAAGGCGCGTCGCACAGGTAGTATCATCACGGATCACTTATCAGCTTCAGAAAGAGCTGAAGTAAGGACTCGACTTAAGTCGATGAAGACGAGAGGGTTAATAGGTAATCTCACAGTGCTGATCTTAACTATCGCCTTACTCTACAGCATGGTATCCTATCTATCATAGAGCTCTAGGTTGCTGAGATGTTATACCTTCGCTGGATGAATACAGCGGAGGAACTACTGGACTTACTCAACCTCGAGAGAATAGAGGAAAACATATTCAGAGGTAATAATTATCAATCTCCTTGGAAAAGAGTTTTTGGAGGTCAGGTGTTAGCGCAGGCGATACACGCGGCTCATCAGACGGTACCAGAAGGTAGGACTGTGCACTCTATACACGCCTACTTTCTTTTAGCTGGGGACATCTCAGTACCTATTGTTTATAATGTTCAAAGAAGTAGAGATGGCGGCTCTTTTACAACACGTAGAGTATCCGCCATACAGAAGGGCAGTCCGATCTTCATATTGGCTGCTTCATTTCAAGAGAAGACAGAGGGTTTTGATCACCAGATAGACATGCCAGATGTACCTGGTCCAGAATCATTACCAAGTGATATCGAGCTTATCCATCACCTCAAGGATAAAGCACCTCATCTTTATAAGAGATATAATCATGCTCGTCCTATAGAATTTCGACCTGTAGAAGCAAGTGATCCGTTAAATCCTATTGCTTCTGAGCCTTTTCGTCATCTGTGGTTGCGGGCAAAAGGTACATTATCGGACGACCTGCGTATCCACCAAGAGGTGTTAGCATATGCTTCGGATTATAACTTGCTTGCCACAGCTATCTTACCTCACCGCACAAAGCTCGAAAGCAAGACTATGTTTTTAGCAAGCTTGGATCATGCGATGTGGTTCCATCGACCATTTAAGGCGGACGAGTGGTTATTGTATCAACTAGATAGCCCTAGTGCCTCCAACAAAAGAGGCTTTACAAGAGGAAATATATTTGACCGAGAGGGTAGACTGATAGCCTCGGTTGTCCAAGAAGGTCTCATGGCAGTAAGCAGAGAGAAGTAGCATTTGTTAATTTTTTCTTAGACCACTTGCCTTTTTTCTGAAGCCATTTTATAATTGCATTCGGATTGCATCCACTACTTATTAATTAAAGAACTTAATATTTAGTCTATGAAAACGATCATCACATCAGTACTTGTCTTAGTACTCATGACACTTCATCAATCGTCTGCTATCTCACAGACTCATGTAAAAATCAGTACCGAGTTTGGCGATATGATTGTCGAGCTATATGATGATACACCTCTGCACCGGGACAACTTTATTAGGAATGTACAAGCAGGAGTATATGACAATACGCTCTTCCATAGGATTATACCATTCTTCATGATGCAAGGAGGAGATCCTAACTCTATAGGTGCCCCTCGCACACAAGGCTTGGGAACAGACACTTGCCCTACGCTACCTGCCGAGATCAGACCAAATAGATTTCACAAGAAGGGCGCTTTAGCAGCAGCTCGACTTCCTGATAGTATGAACCCTGAGAGAAATTCTAGTGGATGTCAGTTCTTTATCGTGCATGGTTACCCTCACAACGATGGCCAGCTTGCTGCTTCTGGCAAATATCTCACTCCTGCCCAAAAGGCCTGGTATAAGGTGAGAGGTGGATATCCATTTTTGGACAATGACTATACAGTATTTGGAGAGGTCATCGAAGGACTAGAAGTAATCGATCTCATTTGTAATATCGAGACATCCAAAGAAGGTGCTGCTAAAGATCGTCCACTTCACGATGTGCCGATGACCGTCACGATCTACAAGAAGTAGATCTTTACTTCTCTGATCGGATTATAGTAACTTCGCTGTCCGTCTAAGGATGTAGATCTATGGTTAATATCAACATATACTTACTGATAGCGCTTACAGCTATCCTTCTGATAGGAGGGACTATACTAGCTATAGCGGTTAACTTCTGGTATGCCTTTCCACTATTGCTTATAGGATTAATCCTACTCGTAGTTTACTTGCTCTTTGGAAGTGTGAACTCTGCAGCTAAGCATATACAGGATGAAGATTTTGATGGTGCAGAGAAGAAACTCAACCTTACTCTCAAGCCAGACTGGTTATATGTTACACAGCGAGCTTTCTACTATATCATGAAAGGATCCATCGCTATGAATAACAAGGATATGGTGGGAGCCGAGGCTTTATTTGATAAGGCCCTGCATATGAATCTTCCATCTGACAATGAGAGAGCCATGGTCCTCCTGCAGTTGTCTAATATCAATGCTTCCAAACAAAAGTGGAAAGCAGCAAAGAATTACTTCAGAGAACTCAAAAAGCTCAACATCACTGAGACGCAGATCAAAGGTCAAGTTGCGGAGTTCGAAAAAGCGCTTGCTAGTTCAGGACAAGCCAAGGCAGCCAGAAGTATGGGTAAGCAGGGTATGCAAATGATGCGTGGAGGCGGAAAAAGCAAGCGCAGGAGACCTAAAATGCGCTAAATCTTGGTGGTCAAGTCTCATTGATCACACTTCTTACAATATGTGGGCAGTATTTTATTAGATAATCTTCAGAAATCAAGTCTGAGCCATACCGATTTATGGATTTTGTTCTATAAATCAACCTTAAAAATTGATTTATCTAAATAATCACACATTGTTTGAAATATTTGCAAATAAACTGAAAGTGGCTGTATATTTGAACTGTCTTTAGAAGTACAAGGCATATTTATAAATACTGTGAGGTGATGAAACAGGTAGCCATACCCTCTTGTCTCGAGGGTGGGGGTAACACAATAAACGTAGGATAAGGGTTGACCACACTTTTCTTTTGTCCTATGGCTAAGTGCCTCGTGAAGGTTCGAATCCTTCTCTCACAGCAGTAGTGAAAGCGTCTTCTTTATTATGAAGGAGGCGCTTTTCTTATGGGAGCAATCAGAAAACTTGGATCTGGACAGATCTTTTTATAGTGCTCCAGATCTGTAGAACTACAAACTCCAGGAAAGTCACCTACTCTCCCTTCCATATCTAGCATACACTGAAAGTGAAGATGTGGCAGCCATCCACCATTAGTCACTTTAGGTCCGATGTCTGCTATCACATCACCGGCCTTAACTTCTTGTCCAACCTTCCAAGTATGATGATATGTCTCTCCAAGATGTCCATAAAGAGTGTAGAAGCTTTGATCACCGATATCATGACGAAGTATCAATGTATACCCATAGTCTAGATGCTGACCGTTATAGGCGAAACTATGGATGATCCCACCCAGTGGGGCGTGGATGACTTCATACACGATACCCCAGATATCTATACCGAGATGGATATCTCTAATCTGATCTGGAGTGCCTAAGAACAAATCACTTCGGTACAACGATCTTCTTTCTAGATAACCACCCCATAGATATCTTGCAGTAGATAACTGATGTTGTTCAGCTAAATAGATGGCTACATCTTTCTCTTTGGTAATCTTTAGATCTTTGAGAGTGAGGGCAGATAAATCTATCCAAGCATACTCATCATCACTATGACCTCGACCCATGAGAGGATATACATATGTATCGGATGGTATCATGTTACAATAGTCGATCTTTAATCATCTAAGATGAACAAACGTCTTGGTCAGAAAAAATTCTTTTCTTTAGGTCCGCTAGAACAGCGATGAATATCATCACACTGATAACCGATTTTGGAGCCCAAGATTACTATGTCGCTCTACTTAAGGGTCACTTGCTACAAGTGGCACCTTCAGCAAATATTATAGATGTCACACATCATATCACTCCCCACGATATCATGGAGGGAGCTTTCTTTTTGAAAAGTGTATATGAGAGATTTCCGAAAGGAACGATACATGTGGTAGGTGTACATACGTACTACGACAAGAGAAGTAGGCTGATCTTACTAGAGCACAACGGACACTACTTTATAGGCCCTAACAATGGCCTCTTTTCTCTAGTCCTTTCAGACTTAGATCTTGATGAAATCTATGAGATCGCTGATCAAGATATCCTAGATTTATATGATGTTATTGCTAATGCAGTCCAAGGTATATCTGTAAAGAGTCCTTTTCACTTGATAGGGAAAAGGACAAAGCACTTTGATAGAAAGTTAAGTCTTCAACCTGTTGTCAATAATGATCAAATCAGAGCAACGATCCTTCATATAGATCACTTTGGAAATGTCATAGTCAACCTTTCTAAAGATACCTTCGAAAGGATCAGAGGTGATCGCAACTTCGCCATCTATTATAAGAGCCAAGAGCCTATCGTCAAGCTGAGCCGCAAGTATAATGATGTGCAGATCGGTGACGTTTGTGCTTTTTTCAACTCCATAAATATGCTTGAGATAGCCGTTCACACTGGAAATGCCAATCAACTGCTAAGCCTGAATAAGAACGAAACCATTCAGATCGACTTTTTCTAGAATTATAAAAGATGATTACAAGGATAGTTAAGATGACATATAAGACTGAGTCTATAGACGACTTCAAAAAGATATTTGAGGTGTCATCCAAAAAAATCAAGGCTTCAGAAGGTTGTATATCACTTAAGCTTCTGCAGCATCAAGAAGACCCACGGATTTTCTTTACCTATAGCATCTGGAAGGACGAATCATATCTAGAGAAGTATCGTTCTGCAGATTTCTTTAGAGGGACTTGGACAAAGTGTAAAAAGTTATTTGACGCCAAACCAGAAGCATGGACTACACAAGTTCTATATTCGTCTGATCATGAAGAAGATACCTCTCGAGAGCTATGATGTTATCATAGGTGATGCCAGTCAAGGGCTAGCAAAAGCCTTAGAAAATCAAGAGTATTCGCATGTAGCTGTACTTGTAGATGAGCATACTTCTGCATACTGCCTACCTCGGATCCAAGAAGTGATTCCTCAAGCTACGGTCATAAGTATTAGCTCTGGTGAGAAGAACAAGACCTTACCTGTGTGTGAGAGTATTTGGTCTCAGATGGCTAAGGCTAAGATGGACCGACACAGTCTGATGGTCAATCTTGGTGGCGGTGTGATAGGAGATATGGGAGGTTTTGCCGCTTCCTGTTTTATGAGAGGTATAGATTTTATCCAAGTGCCCACCACCTTACTTTCCCAAGTGGACGCTTCAGTTGGCGGTAAGCTAGCTATAGACTTTCAGAGCTTTAAGAACTTTATCGGGCTCTTCTGCGACCCTCTTGCAGTATTAGTTGACCCCGAGTTTTTAAAAACTCTTCCTGCGGCTGAATTGCGAAGTGGATATGCTGAGATGATCAAGCATGGACTCATCAAATCATCTTCGATATGGGATAGACTTGGGGCATTACCTAGTATTTCAGATATGTCTTGGGACGAAGAGATAGCGGCATCTATCACGATCAAAAGAGACGTAGTAACAGAAGACCCCAAAGAGCGAGGACTTAGGAAGATTCTCAACTTTGGGCATACCATCGGGCATGCACTGGAGTCTTACGCCTTAGATACTGAAGCTCCTTTACTTCATGGTGAGGCTATAGCCCTTGGTATGATCGCTGAGTCTTATCTTTCAAAAGAGTTATTATCCCTTTCGGAAATATCTCTCAACAGTATCGTCGCTCACATCAAAAAAGTATACTCAGATTTGTCCTTAGCACCCTTAGATCACCCAGATGATATATTTGAGTTAATGGGTGCAGACAAGAAGAACAAAGCAGGTCAGATCAGAGCTGCCCTGCTTGAGGATATTGGGCATGCTACTTATGATAAAGTGCTCAATCAGACTCATGTGGAGCAGGCGCTTGCATTTACGAAAGTGGTAATGTCTTAAAGCTTTTTTGTCTTCAGAAGATATTATCTAGCTTGTGAGTAGAGTCACTGGATATGAAGTACAAAAATATATATGTCGCTGCGAGCCGGCAGCACGTAGGTAAGACCACCAGCACCTTGGGTTTGGTATCGGCCTTCTTGAATCAAGGTATCAATATCGGCTACTGCAAGCCTGTCGGCCAAAAATTTATCCTGGACATGTATGTCGATAAGGATACTCTACTATTCGCGGACTTGATCAAGTTTGATATCCGCCCCGAGATACATAGCCCTGTTGTTCTACCAAGTAAGAAGGTAAGGGAGATGATTATGGATCCTGGTAAGAATGACTTTACGGATCGCATCACAAAAGCTCGGACAGAGCTCGAAAGCCTGCACGACCTCACGATATATGAAGGAACAGGGCACCCTGGTGTAGGGAGTGTAGTAGGGCATAGCAATGCACAAGTTGCCAAGTTGTTAGATGCTGGAGTGATCATGATTGTAGAAGGAGGGATAGGCTCTTCTATCGATATGCTGCATATGTGTACTGCACTCTTCAGAGAAAAGAATGTGCCCATCATCGGAGTTATCATCAATAAAGTACGAGTAGATAAACTCGAAAAAGTGTCGAAGTATCTAAGTACTTGGCTCGAGAGAGCGGGTATCCCACTTCTGGGTATTATGCCTTATGATGAGACGCTTGCTTATCCACTGATGAGTACTGTCGCGGATTCGATTAAGGCTACCGTGATGCTACATGAGGACATGCTTGGTAATCGAGTACAAGGGATGATCGCAGGATCGCTCGTCGATCTGAAAGAGCTGAAGTCCTTCCAAGACTTACTACTCATAGCAAGCTATCGCACGCTCAACCGTGCTATCAAAAGAGTTCGTACTTTTTCTGATCTCAAAAACATCGAGGGATGTCCACTTTCTGGGGTGATCGTCACTGGCGAAGCTGAGATCGATGATGAAAGTCTCGACTACATCAGAAAGCATAAAGTGCCACTCCTCCTCAGTAACTTCGATACATACGGAGCAGTACTCAAGATCAGTCGGATCGAAGTTAAGATCAATCGACATACACCTTGGAAAGTGAAAAGAGCCATCGAACTCATAGAGTCCAACGTAGACCTTACTCACATACTAGAGGCCAGTAAGGCTTAAAGACTTGATAGCGTACGTAAGTTAGAAGACACCTTGAAGAAAGGTGTTGGGTCTTCACCGAGATCGACTTTATAGTCAATCATGATGTCAGTTCTAGGCACACCAAATTTTTCTAATTGACTTCTGATCATCTCTACATTGTAATCTATGAGTTCGCTATTGCTATCATTTCTGGCGATAGTAATTACGATCTGATTGGCGTATGTCTTTTTGTAGTGCATAGCGAGATCTGAAAGATTATCAACCATGATCGTCTGAAATACTTCGTCATGATCTAAGATGGAGATAAATCTGATCTGGTCCATCTGAAGTTTTGAAAGGCGCAAATAGCTAGCCCTTGCTTCGCTGACCATGTCTTCGTGCCCCTTAGTGGTGTTCAGGTACTCTGGCACCTCCATATAAGTGGTGATGACATCTCCACTCTCATCGACATCGACAAGTAGAGCTTTACCATCTATGACAACTATCGTCGTAGATATGTCATCAGATATGGTAAATGAAGAAAGTGTTAGGATAGAAACTAAGAGTCCAAGTCCTAGTAGTTGATTGAGATGGTACATGTTCGGATTGAGATTAAGTTATAATCTCTAGATCCAAATAACATGCCAGAGCTCTCTGCTCTAACTAATGAGTATGTTCTATTGTACTGCTGGACCTGAGGTCACAGATATGGTGAAGTATGCTTGTGCTACTTCTAGCTCTTTTTTCTCTGCGATGATATCTCCATCATCAAGACCTTTCTCGTCTAAGAGCTCCATAAGATCACTAACTCTAGACTCGTCACTGAGGTCAGAGTAGGTTGTGATTTTTATGAGACCACGGTTATGCTTTTGGTAGAGATCGTATGTATACTCAGCAAGGCTGGCCAACTGTGTATCTAGCTGGTCATCTATCTGAATGATAATGATCTCTTTACTTTCTTTCTTATCGTCTGTGAAAGGAACGGAGTCAGTTGCTTTGATGTCAGAGAATGACATAAGTAGACAAAGCAATAGCACGATACTATTGGTAATGTTCATGGGTAATAGTTTTTTGGTAGGTCTTCTTTGAAATTGGGCGTCTCAAAAAATTCCAGCCAGCATTATGTTCAGGTCAAAATTACTCCTTTTAGACGTCCGAAACCTGAAAGGACACACTTATGGACAAAAACTAGAGTAATCCATATGTTAAATGAGTCATTTTCTAGGTGTATACCCGATATGTGGTAGACGTCAATTTAGATTTTTCCACGAATTGATATAACTACATTTCTTCCGGGAGCACTGATGCCAGAGGCAAAAGGGCGATAGTGCTTATCAGTGAGGTTCTCTAGAGAGAGCGAAAGTGAGAGATCTGGATTGATATGATACGAACCATAAAAGTTGAGAGTAGACCAAGCGAGAGAGCCTATAGGCGTAGCTAGATCAGGATTATCCACAGAGCCACCAAAATCATCAATACTTTTGAATCCATTGTATCTATAGATGGCTCTTAAAGAGTACTTGGTGTTTTCAAACTTGAGTCCAGCTTGGCCGTAAGTGGGAGGTATATGAGCAAGGGGAGTATCCGCTTCTCCATCGTTAATTTCTTTACCTGATGTTGCATTGAACGAACCGAAGTAGGACAGCTTCTTACTTATATCTCCAGCAACATTCACGCTGATTCCCTGGATCCTAGCATCTTGGACGTTTTGGTTACCGACGACCCGAAGTGTGTCCCCTTGAGTGACCCAGATCGATGACCCATCTGGTGTTGTAAAGTCTCTCCTGACGATAGCATCAGATAACCTCGTATAGAATAAGGTTGAACTCAGCCTGAGGGCGCTAGAAGGATTATATCCGATCGTGATCTCAGCATTAGCACTTCTTTCTGGACTTAGATCAAGGTTAGGGAAGGTGATCTCGTCAGCATTGATCCTAATCTTTGAGAGGTCATCTATATTAGGTGATCTGAAGGCTGTCCCGACCAATGCCTTAACCAAAAACTTTTCATTGAGTTGATGGCTGGAGCCTAGCGATAAGGTGATGGCATCATTACTTCCTTCTATACCATCGAAAAAATTCTCAGGCCAATCAATCGGATCGTCTCTATCATACGACAGTCGATATGATGTCTGCGTATATCGGATGCCACCATTGAGGTGATGATTTTCGTCTTTGCTTTTTAATACTCCTGATAAATATGCTCCGAGATAGGTCAGACGATTATCACCACTAGCATATCTAGTGAGGCTCGGTATATCGACAAACTGTGCAGATGTAACGTCAAAGTTGTTGACAGTGCTGATCACATCATTATACTGGACATCTGCACCGTAAGAGAGCTCAAACTGTTGACCAATGTTCTTAGAAGCATCTGCAGTCAAGCTCAGTACGTATACATCTTCATTTTGTTCTTCTCTAATCGGATTACCAAATCTTCTGGTCAAGCGATCTTCATCGATGCGCTGATATGACCCGATGACAGTAAGCTGATCATAGACCTTAGTGCTCGCCAGATGGCGATAATCAAGAGCAGCTAAAAACCTGTTCTGCGGCCCAAAATCCCACTCTGCCCATCTCAGTTGTCCATCTACGACCTCGCTGAGATTATCATAGCGTGGCACATTACTACTAGTTGAAAATTGAAGATTGGCGGTGAATCTATGGTTGAGACTAGGCGTAAAAAGTATCTTATGAAGGAGGTCTAGTTGGTTGTAACCACTACCTACTTGGACATCAGGATTAGGATTAGTGACTTGGACATCTTCGCGAAGCGTTGTTATGCCTTGAAAGGTAGGTCTCTTTCCAAAATCTGGAAATCGCTCATCTCGGACTGAGCCAGTACGAAGATCGTTATATGAGCTGTAGGTGAGACTTGTGAGTGCTCCCCATTTGGCTCGACCATAACTCATATCAACATGCGTCGACACTTCTTCATTTGCGGAAGCGTATCTTATATAATAGTTGCCGCCCACTGTCGTCTGTCCAGGTGTATCGGCCAAAGTGGGATTACGAGTTTTGAAGTTAACCACACCACCTAGGGCATCACTTCCATACGAAAGAGAGTTAGGTCCATAGATGACATCCACTCGCTCGAGTATAGCTTGGTCTATAGTGACAGCATTTTGTAAGTGTCCACTTCTGTAAATGGCATTATTCAAGCGGATATCGTCTACTACAAGAAGCACTCTGCTAGCTTCAAAACCTCTGATTACAGGACTGCCTCCTCCTAGTTGACTCTTTTGCACATAGACACCTCCTTGCTGCGCGAGTGCATCGGCGGAGGTCTGTGCTTCTTGAGATTGTATATCCTTGATACTGATAGACTGCACCTGATAGGGGATGTCGGATGCTTCGACAGTCTTTCTGCCGAATACCACTAACTCTTCAAGCAGAGATTCATCTATCGACATACTGAAGCTATATGCTTGGTCTGCAAAAAAGGAGACTCGTTCTGTGATAGAGAGGTATCCTAGATATCGTAAGGTGATGATATCTTCTTGTGTAAGACCTGCTAGTGATACCTCACCGACTTCGTCAGTGATCTCTCCATATAGATAGTCTTGGGTATAAACTTCCACACCGCTCAGCGCTTGGCCAGTCTCATCAAATACAGTTAAGGTCTGAGAAGAAAGACTTACCGGGAGTAGGAAGAGTAGTACTCTAAATACGCGGAAGCTGTATGCTAAATGTAGTTCCCTCATTAACTTTGGATGACTTTACAAATATCTTTCCTTTATGATATTGTTCTATGATTCTTTTAGCAAGTGACAGACCAAGTCCCCATCCTCTAAGTTTGGTGGAGTATCCTGGTTTGAACACTTCTTTGTGCTTAGATGCTGGTATGCCTTTACCCGTGTCAGAGATATTTATGGATATATAACGCTGATCCTGAGATATTTGTGCTTTGATGACTCCTGATCCGTCCATGGCATCCAGAGAGTTTCTAATTAGATTTTCTAATACCCAGCTGAAGAGATGCTCGTTAAGCATAGCATGTATGCCTGTACTCTGATCAGGAAAGTCAAAACTCACCTTTCTTGGTGACCTTTTCTTCATGTAGGCTTCAATCTCCTTTAGCATCTTATGTACGTCGACTTCCTCTAGCTCTGGCTCAGATCCGATCTTCGAAAATCTATCAGCGATCAACTCCAGTCTGGTGACATCACTTCGGAGCTCTCCGAGTACTTCTAGTTCTGCAGGTCGATCTTCGTTAGTCTCTTTGAGGTATTCGATCCACGCTATGATGGCACTTATCGGAGTGCCAAGCTGATGCGCAGTTTCTTTGGCCATCCCTGCCCATACTCGATTTTGCTCGCCTCTTCTGGCGGCATTGAATAGATAATACCCGAGAGCTATAAAAAAGCCGAGGAGGATAAACTGAGCAAGTGGGAAGTATTGGATGAGTCTCGTCAGGTTGGATTTGAACGGATAGAGCTTGGCACCAGAAAACTTCACTTCGATAGGTTCTTGACCGCTATCGAGGTATTCTTTTACTTTCTTCTTTAGGAATGCTGTAGAGGTATCTCTCGCTTCTCCCCAGTTATTACCCTCATAGTAGTTATCTAATTCGATGATGATCGGTAAGCTGTAGTCTTCTTGGATGAGAGTTTCAAGACCAACATCTGCGTCTAAGTCAGGATTTTGAGCTATTCTCTCCATCGCTATCCTATATTGCTCCCTGTTATTGGCCTCTCTTTCAGAGAGCTGATTGGCAAGATAATTAGCATAAATTACCGTGATCAAAAGAATGAGTAACCCTACGACTAGGAGGATGATATTCCACAGAGATCTTTTGCGATATATGTCCATGTTGTTACTAAGCCTCTATAACGCCTACTAATACACGACAATTTTACTACAATCTAGCAACTATCATATTTGTCGCACTTTTGCAGCATGGCTGCAGAATCGCCAAAGATGGATATCCGACTCTTAGACTTAGCAGGTCTATCTGACTATATATCGTCTATCAAGGAGCCTTCATTTCGTTCGAAACAAATCTATCAATGGCTTTGGGAGAAAGGAGCTACTTCCTTCGACGAGATGACTAACCTGTCAAAGTCACTTAGAGATCGATTATCTGAAGATTTTGAGATCAGAGCTATCACTACTGATCTCGTACAGAAGAGTTCAGATGGTACGATTAAGTGCCGATATAAGCTACATGATGGTCTTTACATCGAGGCCGTTCTTATACCAGTCCCAAAAGATAAGCGATACACCGTCTGTGTTTCATCACAAGTAGGGTGTAGTCTAAGTTGTAAGTTTTGTGCTACTGGGCAGATGAAGAGGATGCGTAATCTTGACCCTGGTGAGATCTATGATCAGGTAAAGATGGTCCAAGATATCTGCTTCGACACTTATGATCACCCACTCACTAATATCGTCTATATGGGCATGGGCGAACCACTGCTTAATTATCAAAATGTACACGAGAGTATTAATATCATCACTTCGGAGCAAGGCCTCCATATGTCTCCGAAGCGCATCACGATAAGTACGGCTGGTATCGCTAAGATGATTAAGCGCCTAGCTGATGATCATAGCAAGGTCAACCTTGCCCTATCTCTACATGCAGCTACTGACACAAAGCGGCACGAAATCATGCCGATCAATGAGCATAATAATCTAGCGACTCTTCAGGAGGCTATACACTACTACTATACTAAGACGCGGAATAAGGTGAGCTATGAGTACATCACCTTCAAGGGATATAATGATACCGTCGAAGACGCCCAAGCACTAGTCAAACTATGCAAAAGATATCCGGTGCTCATCAACATCATCGAGTATAATCCGATCCCTGGCGTGACATATGAAAAGAGCGATCCGCTAACCATAGATCAGTTTGCCGCTTATCTACGTCGGCAAGATGTGATGGTGACAGTTAGGAAGAGTAGGGGGCAGGATATAGATGCTGCTTGTGGCCAACTTGCAGATCAAGCACCAGCTAGCTGAGATCACTTTCAAGAATATATTGAATCACACTGAAGCGTGAAACGTACTGGTACAACTCGCCCAAGGAATAAAATCTCGATAGCGGCTAGGCGCGCGGATCTCAGCTTAGCCGAGAGAGCACGACGAAAAAAGCCGAGATTTTATCATGAGGAAGCTTAAGCGATAGTTCTGAAATATTCGTTCTCGGAAACCAAGGGCCTAATAAGCGAGTATTAGCAGGACTAGTCCCGATAGCTATCGGGATGCGTCTCCTTGTATTGACTGACAAAGTGAACGAAGAAGTGATGAGTCATCATCACCTGAAGCGCAAGAGCGCTTCAGTGAGAGAACCATAATCAACCGGATTATGGCAAGTGTTGCTAAGAGGTAACGCTGTTGTCGCTGAGAGGTCAGGAGACCTTCAGCTCAATGGAGATGATTGATGATAACAATAAGCTAGGGAGCTTTGCTTTTAAAAGAAAATTATCCAGACGTAAAATCAGTCATCAAAATCTTCAACTCTACTCTCTGATTTTTCTTTCTAGCATCCATGTCCTTCCGGTCATTTGGAACGATAGGTTTACGCTTTCCATAACCCTTGTACCAGACCCTTTTGGTACTAATTCCATTCTTAGCTATGAACGTAGCTACGGCTTTGGCTCTTTTGGAGGATAACTCATCACAATATCCTTGCGAAGGAACAGTACTGGTATGTCCACCTACTTCGATAACTAGGTTGTCATTGCGCTCTAGGAACTCTACGATCTCATCGAGTGCGAGTAGTGACTGCTGATCAAAAGAAGATGAATCATGCTCAAAGTAGATATCATTGATCCTGATGATCTGTCCTTTTTTATACGAGTTAGCTGTGAGCTGAGGTAAGATTTTCTTTTGAGATTTTGGAGCTGGGTTTGGATCTTCTTGGGCTTGCATGTCCATGGCAGGTACATCGGCACTTGATAGGCTTTCTGCTCTAGGTGTAGGCGCAGTCTTTTTAGGTGGCTTAGGTTTATTAGGAGTTGCTACTGCGATCACCTTATCAGATTCGGTCTCTAGCTCTTCATTTTCATCACATGGGATTCTCTTGATAGTCGATGCGTTATCTAAGAGAAGGTGACCGTTATAAGGTATCAAAACAGGCACCTTATAATATGCTTCAAGTATGATGTAGTTCACAGAAGACGAAGGAGTAAACTCAAAGTCATAAGTTCTCCATTCATCATTACTTACAGTGACGGACTCACCTAGGAGTTCTGTAGTCTCACAGAGACTTCTTCCACCCCATATTCTAAGGACGATAGGGTCTGTATAATTCTCTAGTTTATCTGATCTTTCATTAGTAACAGTTTTTCCTCCACTTACATAAAATTCAGATCGACATAATTCAATACCAAAAGAGTAGCACTTCCCTTCTTCCAGTTTATTACTTAGTCTTTGAGCTATGGACTCCCAAGTATCATTGGTTCTAGTGACCATACCCAGATACGTTTTACCATCTGTAGGTCTCTTCGTAACCTGCCATACAGGGGCTCGCAATGTATCACGTACTAATAATCCACTCAGCGATCTTCGCAACCTTACTTCAGTATCAATTAATGGAT
>CAZXIE010000006.1:0-56166 GCA_964640065.1 uncultured Saprospiraceae bacterium | reverse complement strand
ATAAAAAAGGCGCATCTCAAGAAGAGATACGCCTTGTGCTGGAAAGAAATTATGTTTTAGCGGTCAGCTATAATCAACTTATCTCGGTGAAGAAGCAATCCTTCACTTACGATAACCATGATATATAGACCTGCTGGCAGCTCCGTGACTGATAGTTCATGCCATTCTTGCTGGCTGTATAGTCGCTGAGTGTGTACTCTTTGACCTGTCTGGTTATATAGTACCACGTGGCTATTTTCTACTTCATTTTCAAACCACACAGTTACTTGATCAGTTGCTGGATTAGGATAAACCAGTGCCTGCTCCGTGATCACTATACCACTAGATAGAACAGTACCATGTTGTATATCGAAGCTTCGACCTGATGAGGAAAATGCTCCAGATACTTCCTCCTCGACTAACCTAATCTCTCCAGAAAATGGTGAGTTCTCGCCAAAGCCGCAATTAGAGCTTATCTGGACTACTAATATTCTTCCTGATGGCCCAGAGAGAGTAATTCTATTTCTTCTCACAGGTACTTCCGTAAATGAATTAGGTAGTCCCTCAAAACCAACTCTGATGGTATATCCTTGAGCCTCATTTACTCTATCCCATCTTACATTCCATCTGTTACGCGTCAGGCTTTCTATCCTGATATCTCTCGGCACATGGCAGCCTTCATCGCAGGCTCCACCTATCTGCTTATCGATCGTGATGAAGTTAGATGAAAGAGCTCCACAGCCCTCTTCAAGTTCTTGTATATCGATACCCACATCTATAGTGTTTGGATCATCTGTACTATATCCATAGATCAGACAGATACCGCCTGGTTCTGTATTGAGATTAAAGTCGCCACCTTCAGAAGCTAATCTGAAGTCTGTTATCTCACCAGACTCATCAGTTACCACATAGAAGTAAGAAGTAAGGAAAGTATCAGCTGCTGACTCATGGTCTACTGAGAAGAGCACATCACCAGCACAAAATTCTAATCCCTCTACTCCACTCTCTGTGAAGATCATACCTCCGTCAGTTATACAAACACCAGGGCATTCATCACCTATCTGTCTAAAGACTTCGATTGTATTAGATAAATCAAAACAGCCTTCTAACTCATCTAAAGATGCTCCTACCATCAGATTACTGATCGTGTCTGAGTAGCTAAGGTGAGTAACTATAACACTTCCCCCACCTGTTCCTTCAAGGTTTATCTCACCATCATCTATGATATCTAAGATCTCTCCATCTTCAGTGATAATCAGTAAGGCGCTTTCTTGTCCACGAGCATTGATGATGAGAAGATCGATGACATCAGCTTCTCCATCATCTGTACAGAACATATCACTTGCGTCATTCGCTATTGTCAGTGTACCACCTTCTGCTATGCACTGCATAGAGCAAGCTGCTCCGACGACTCTATTGATCGTGAAGACGTTGGATAAAGAAAAGCATCCTATAAGTTCGTTGATGTTACCTCCATTTTCAGGAAGCATAGTGCCTGCGTTATAGGATATAAATCTCACAAGAGTCGTACCTGCACCAGTGCCCTCAAGATCCGCTTCAAATGTTTCATTGATACCAAGCACATTGCCCTCGACATCTGTAACTATGAAGGCGGAAGAATCTCCCTCAGCTCCTGTAGACTCCAGCTCAAAAAAGTCAGATATCTCGTCGTCAACACAGATCGTGATCGCATCATCGCCGTCGATGGTCAAGATCATTCCTCCGATAGCTGGGCATGGTGGAGGACAATCATCCCCTTCCACTTTATTGATCATTATTGGATTAGAAAAAGAAACACATCCCATCAGATCTAAAGCATTACTTCCTACTTGGATCTCTAATGGCATATCAGAGCTAACATGCCAGAGCACGCATACTCCGCTACTAAGTTCATCCTCCGATATATCAAGGTCGTCTGAAGTAGTTAGTACAACTCCTAGCGTATCTGTAACTATGTATAGCGATGATGAGCCAGAAGCACCTAACAAGGTCAGTCCTAAGTTATCAGTCATCCCATCGTCGACACAGATCGTCACCTCATCTGTACCTATCGTAGTGCTAAGGGTACCGCCATTGACTTGAGTTACATTTGTCATCAAGGCATTAGACAAGACAAAACAGCCTGAAAGATCAGTCACCGACATCCCGACATCCGCCAAAAAGTCACTAGCATGATTAGCTAGACGTAAAACTGTCGTACCACTACCAGTCTGTGCGACCCCTTGACTCACATCATCTCCAACAAAGAGGATGGTATCATCAGCATCTGTGATGATCCAAGTACTGATGCCTTGTCCTTCAGATATCGTTATGTCTAGATTGATTTCTTCATCATCGCTTACGCAAATGTCCATCACCTCTACACTGTCCGCGAAAGCAATCGTACTCGCTGCTACATCTACTCTATTTACGGTAAGTGGATTAGAGAATGCTAGACAACCTGTGATGTCTGACACATTAGCTCCTAGAGAAGCACCTTGTATGGCACCCTCGAAACTCAAGCTCCATATCTGTAAAACTCCTGCACGCGTACCACCAAGGTTAAATGGTGGTGCTAGCGGAAAACCTATGATGACTCCACTCGTATCTGTGATCACCCAAGAACTGTTATCACCGACTGCTCCTGTAAGCTGGACAGCCACAGGCTCTGCGCTACCATCCCCACCACATACCGTTATGGAATTGGCACCTCCAGATGTCGTTAAGCTTCCTCCTTCTGCTGTACAAACAGCCCCACCACATTCCGTCTCACGCACGATGGTGATAGAATTAGACAACTCAAAACAGCCTTCGAGATTCGCAGCATTCGCTCCGATCTCTATACCAGTAGCACCAGATTCAAAGCTTACATGCCAGATCAAACTTATACCTGCTCCCGTATTCTCGAATACAAAAGTATTGCTCGTATCAATCGATACGATGTTAAGTGCTGTATCAGTGATGATCCATAGACTATTAGAACCAGATGCTCCTGTAAGAGTCGGTGTGACAGGCTCGTCGATATTATCATCTACACAGACAGTAGTCGAGGTGGCAGTTTCACCTAAGACTATCTCTCCACCATCAACTGAACACTCCGTGGGGCAGTCATCTCCTGACAACATATTTACTGTGATAGAATTAGATAAAGAGAAGCAACCTGTTAAGTCACCTGCATTAGATCCTACTTCCAATCCTTCTAGACCATCGTCGTAGGTAACTAACCAGATGAGAAGAGTTGAATCACCTAATGACTCTAAACTGAAGACATTGGTGTTAGCTTCTATTAGCAAGATATCGAGTGCCGTATCCGTAACTAAGAATGCCGTATTGACCCCTTCTGCTCCGCTGGAGGTTACTTCGATAGTCTCTTCTTCATCATCGTCAGCACATACGCTGATTTGGTCTGTACCATTTTGTGAAACGATAGTGCCACCTTCTGCTAGGCATGGAGGAGGAGGTGGGCCACAGCCATCTTCTTTATTTACTGTTATTGGATTCGAGAGACTGAAGCAACCTTCTAGATCAGATGCATTTTGACCGATCTCAGCTCCTAGAAGTCCTTCTTCAAAGCTTAAGTGCCAGATCAAACAAACCCCTGGTTCGGAGTCGTCCAACACAAATGTGTTAGTTGTATCTATCGATAAGATGACTCCTGCTGTGTCTGTAACGACCCACGCACTGTTAGTCCCTGCTGCGTTCTGCAAGGTCACGGTGATCGGTTCTTCCATATTATCGTCGACACAAATCATGGTAGATGTTGTGCTATCTGCAAGAGCAATCTCTCCTCCCATCGCATCACATGTAGGAGGTGGTGGTGGACCGCAACCTTCCTCTTTTGTGATAGTGATAGGATTAGAGAGGTCGAAGCAGCCTTCCAGATCAGAAGCGTTCTGACCTATCTCAGCTCCTACAAGTCCTTCTTCAAAACTCAAGTGCCAGATCAAACATACTCCAGCATCTGTGCTATCAAAAGCAAATGTGTTAGTTGTATCTATCGACAAGATGACTCCTGACGTATCTGTTGTCACCCATGCACTGTTTGTACCAGATGCATTTTGTAAGCTCACGGTGATGTTATCTTCTATATCATCTACTACGCAGATAGTAGTCGATGTCGTGCTATCCGCAAGAGTGATATCTCCTCCCATCGCATCACATGTCGGAGGAGGTGGTGGAGCACAGCCCGTCTCTTTTGTGACTGTGATAGGATTAGAGAGGTCGAAGCAACCTTCCAGATCAGAAGCATTCTGACCTATCTCGGCTCCTACAAGTCCTTCTTCAAAACTCAAGTGCCAGATCAAACATACTCCAGCATCTGTGCTATCAAAAGCAAATGTGTTAGTTGTATCTATCGACAAGATGACTCCTGACGTATCTGTTGTCACCCATGCACTGTTTGTACCAGATGCATTTTGTAAGCTCACGGTGATGTTATCTTCTATATCATCTACTACGCAGATAGTCGTAGAAGTTGTACTGTCTGATAGTGTTATGCTCCCTCCTTCTGCTTCACATACCGGTGGTCCATCAGCACAGAAATCTCCATTGATCTTATTGACTGTGATCGGATTAGATAGAGCAAAGCAGCCAGTAAGATCCGCTGCATTCGCTCCGATCACCGCTCCAGCTAAATCATCTTCAAAACTGATCTGCCAGATCAAGCAGGTCTCTTCAGGACGTGATTCTAGACTGAATAACGAAGTATTGGATTCTATTAGTAAGATATTCAGTGCAGTATCTGTGACAACAAAAGCACTATTACTTCCTTGTCCTCCAGTGACAGAAACTATAACTAGATCTTCTTCAAAATCATCTGTGCAAATGTTAATCTGATCTGTACCGTTTTGTGTGAAGATGGATCCAGCCATAACTGTACAACTATCCATGCCCATGCCACCATCGGAGCAAGCATCTCCAGATACTCTATCAACTGTAATGGAGTTGGATAAGGCAAAGCAGCCTGAAAGTGCTGCTGCATTGTCCCCCACTTCAGCACCTGAGAGAGTGCCATCATGTTGCACATGCCAGAGTAAGCATCTTCCTACTCCTCGTGACTCCAGGCTGAATACTGTAGTATTCGTCTCAATCATCAGGATATTAAGATCTTCATCAGTAAGCACTATAGCTTGCTGCGCTCCTGATCCGCCCGATACTTGAACTTGAACTAACTCTTCTTCTGCATCATCTACACAGATGGTTTTCATCGTCTCTCCATCTATCGTAGTGATAGAGGATGCCATCACTTCACATACAGGCGGAGGAGCACCACAGCCATCTTCTTTAGTTACAACTATAGAATTAGACAAATCAAAGCAACCTGCTAGATTACTTGCATTAGCTCCTACTTCTGCTCCCGTTAGACCATCCTCAAAACTCAAGTGCCAGATGAGGCAGACGCCAGCAGGTCGTTCATCTAAGGAGAATATGTTAGTAGTATCAATCTCAAGGATATTCAACGAAGTATCTGTTAATACCCAGGCACTGTTGGCTCCTGAAGCATTGGACAAAGACACTATAATTGGTTCTGCTAGGTCGTCATCAACACAGATGGTAGTCATCGTTGAGCTGTCAGCTAATACGACAGTGCCCCCATCAGCAGTACAATTTATCATGCATTCTTCTTCCGATAATACTGTAAGAGACAAAACAACAGTACTATCACAGCCGTTGACGCTGCCTCCTTCGATCGTGTTTATGAAAGTACCAGCATCAGTAATCGTAGAATCTCCGAATACAAAACTTTCTCCGGGACATATAGACGCCGTTATACTTGGCCTAATTATATCAAAAACTTCCAGCACCAGAGTAACTATACTATCACAACCTGATGGTGCATCTACTGTAAAAACGTATTCACCTGGTATACTGATAACCGAGTCCATAAAAGAGATTGAATCTCCCGGACAGATACCTTGTGAAACTAGTCTTGTGGGTACTTCTAACAGAGTGACATTTGCCGTGACTATACTATCACAGCCGTCTGCTTTCATCAGGGTATCTATGAAGGACCCTGATTCGGTAATGACCTGTCCATTAAAATCAAAACTTTCGTCAGGGCAAATAGATACATCAAAAGAAACTGAGACGTCCTCGCAAACTGGCGGCATATTATCACAAACGGCAGTACGAGTAACAGCTATAGAGTTTGACAACTCGAAACATCCACCTAGATCAGCAGCATTAGCTCCAACATCTGCACCAGTTAGATCGTCTTCAAAGCTGATATGCCAGATGAGACAGTTGCCATCTCCGAGTCCTGTGAAGTCTATATTGTTAGTTGTATCGATCCTTAGGATATCTAAGGATGTGTCTGTTAATACCCATGCACTATTAGTTCCGGCCGCACCTACAAGAGTGACAGGGACTATATCCGGTATGGTATCCTCCACGCAGAATGTGATGGCAGTTGTGCTATCAGCAAGGAAGATTTCTCCTCCCACAGCTTCACAAAGTGGAGACTCTTCATCCATACATGCGTCACCACTTACTTTATTAATCGTTACAGGGTTAGAAAATAGAAAGCATCCAGTTAAGTTTTCAAGGCTTCCGCCTACAACTGCTCCAGCTAAGCTATCCACAAAACTCACTTGTCTTATAATGCACACTTCAGGAGCATTAGAATCAAAGCTTAGGACACTACTTGTATCTATAGAAAGGATGACGTCACTAGTGTCTGTTGTTAAAAACAGACTTTCTCCTACTGGATTAGCTCTTACCGTAAGCTCTACCACATCAGAACTTGTGCTGTCTATGCAAACCGAAACTACAATGGTGTCATTAGCGAGTAAGTCTCCTTCTTTTACGGGACAATCCGTACAAGGAGTGCGAGTTGTTCCTCTGAAATAATCTTCTGCAGCATCTCCTGCACCATCATAGACAAGTTGTTCATCGATGCCAAAGAAAGGAGCTCTTTCTCCGGCGGTCCATATGCCGCCACTCACGGCTGTGGACTCTCGAGTCGATCCAGACCTTTCTCCCCAGATTACGTAGTCTATGACTGAGTTTGGATCTGCAAAACTATTGTTAGTAAAAAGTCCGAGTTCATCTCCATCTCCATCAAGCGAGAAAGTGGGAGTGATGGTAACCAAAGCTCCTGGTGCAAGCATCAAATCTCCACAGGAAGCTGATAGGGTGCCTATCATCTCGTAGCTCGGTCGATTACACAGCCAAAAGTTGGATAGGTCTATGGCTTCGCTACTCTGATTAAGGATTTCAACTGAGTTTTCTGAGATCTCGGTGAAGACTAGTGACTGACTTTTCAAATTAGATCCAAATAAAAAGACGAATACTAGGCTCAATAAGTAAGGGGTAAAAATGCGCATGATATAGTGGGTTTTTATGTATCAATAGTTTCAATTAACAATGGTGCTTCTAGGCATAGGATGTCCTATCATGTCCTTGTCGGACCCTAAAAGCAAACATGTTCATGGTGTTGGGTATGTACCCTCAGAAGTGAGCTGGTTGATACAGCTTTCTTCAGTTACAAAACTCTCTCTAAGATATCTAAATTAGTCAAGGGTAAACCCTTGAGAGATGGGTGGGGTGAATAACCAAATGAAGTCAAGCTCGAGGCTTGAAATATTTACGGAAGTGAAATGTGTATGTGAGAGAAACTAAGCTGAAGCAAGAGAAGTAACAAACTTTTGGAGCTTGCCCTTCACATTAGCTGCTTTGTTCTTATGCCAAAGATTACGCTTAGCTAGTCTGTCGATCATAGATACAACTCTAGATAGTTGCTTAGATGCGTCAGTTGCATCTGTAGTAGATCTCAAGTTAGCTATGGCAGTACGAGCAGACTTTTTGTAATACCTATTACGTAGTCTTTTCTTCTCGTCCTGACGGATGCGCTTCTTAGCTGAAAGATGTTGTGCCATAATTTTCTTTATGTGCTGTAGTCAAAAGAGGCGCAAATGTACATCATTTTGGTATATGACGATAGGTCTGATAATTTATCTTTTAGATACTTTTTTGCAAGGTAGGATGCGGTAGTCGATCATAAATGAATGATCTTTGTCAACCTAACAGAAATACAAGAGATAGCGACATGGCTGATTATTCATATGTATTCAATGCTCACCCATCATATATCGAAACGATGTACAAGAAGTATGTCGATGATCCAGCGTCTATAGAAGATGGCTGGAGATCTTTCTTCCAAGGATTTGACTTTGCCAAGAGTGTCAATGGAAGTAGTAGCCACGGAATGGCCGCTCCTTCTTCAGAAAGTATGGACACTGAGTTTGGTGTGATGTCCATCATCCATGGATTTCGAGATCGAGGACATCTACTTTCGACTACGAATCCCATCATGAGTCGGCGCGATAGAAGACCTCACCTTACACTTAAGGATTATAACCTCAGCAAGGGCGACTTGAATACGGCTTATGCATCTGGTGCCGAGATCGGTCTACCTAATGCCAAGTTGAAGGATATCATTGATAAGCTACAGAAGATCTACTGTGGACATATTGGATTTGAATATGCACATATCGAGAATAAGGAAAAGAGAATGTGGCTTCGAGAGAAAATCGAAAATCGCGAGCTCACTAAATCTTATGGTCATAGCATAGAGAAAAAGAAACGCATACTTGAGAAACTCAATGGAGCAGTAGGATTTGAAAACTTCTTAAATAAAAAGTACGTCGGCCAAAAGAGATTTTCTTTAGAGGGAGGTGAAAGTGCTATACCTGCCCTAGATGCCATCATCAATGTAGGAGCCGACCTCGGAGTAAAAGAAGTAGTCATAGGTATGGCTCATAGAGGAAGATTGAATGTCTTAGCCAACATCATGGGCAAGACATATAATCACATATTCAATGAGTTCGAAGGAACGGCCATCCCAGATCTTAGCTTTGGAGACGGGGATGTGAAGTATCACCTTGGATTTTCTTCTCAAGTAAAGACAACAGGTGATAAAGAAATCCACTTGAAGTTAGTACCTAATCCGTCGCACTTAGAGTCTGTAAATCCGGTGGTCGAAGGATTTAGTAGAGCGAAAGCTGACATACTATATGGCAGTGACTATGACAAAATACTACCTATACTCATACACGGTGATGCAGCTGTGGCTGGTCAAGGCATAGTCTATGAGACTGTGCAGATGAGTCAGCTTGATGGATATTATACGGGAGGAACGATCCACTTTGTCATTAATAATCAAGTAGGATTCACTACAGACTATGAAGATGCTCGATCTTCTACCTACTGTACAGGAGTCGCGAGCTTAGTACAAGCTCCAGTCTTCCATGTCAATGGTGATGATCCAGAAGCAGTGGTATACGCAGTCGAGCTGGCTACCGAGTATCGACAGAAGTTTAACAATGATGTTTTCATAGATATGGTATGCTATAGAAGACATGGACATAATGAAGGTGATGATCCAAAGTTCACTCAACCAGAGATGTACAAGTTCATCAACTCACATAATAACCCACGTGAGAAATACGTGAACCAACTTATCGCACAAGGAGAAGTAGAAAAGGAACTGGCAGAAAGTCTAGAGAAAGGTTTTTGGAATGACCTCCAAGCTCGTCTAGACTCCGTGAAGCAGAAGCCTCTACCCTACCAATATCAAGAGCCTGAGCAGCAGTGGCGATCACTAGAAAAGACAAAAGACCCTAAGGATTTTGTCTCCAGTCCAAAGACTGGTATCACCAAAAAAACGCTCGATAAGATTATCAATCACTTGATGACGATCCCAGAAGGCTTTTCACCACTCGGTAAAGTGAATCGCCTACAAAAAGGAAAGCAAAAACTACTTGACGCTAATCATCTCGACTGGGCCTTTGCTGAGTTAAGTGCTTATGGTTCAACTCTTTTGGAGGGTCATGATGTAAGGATGAGTGGCCAAGATGTGAAGAGAGGAACCTTCTCTCACAGACATGCTATATTCAGAGATGCTAACACTTACGAAGAGTATAATCGTCTTCAAACTATAAAAGGTAACAAGTCAAAATTTCGCATTTACAACTCCTTCTTAAGTGAGTTTGCGGTCTTAGGTTTTGAGTATGGTTACTCCCTGGCCTCTCCATCATCACTAGTGATCTGGGAAGCTCAGTTCGGTGATTTTTATAATGGTGCACAGACTATCGTAGATCAGTATATCACAGCTGCAGAAAGTAAGTGGCAGCGGATGAGTGGCCTAGTGATGTTGCTACCACATGGATATGAAGGGCAAGGCCCTGAGCACTCGAGTGCCCGAGTGGAGCGCTTCCTTCAGCAAGCGGCAGAATACAATATATCGATCTGCAATATCACCAGCCCTGCTAATTTCTTCCATGCACTCAGAAGACAACTTGCACGTCCGTTCAGAAAGCCACTCATCGTGATGTCGCCAAAGAGCCTTCTAAGGCATCCTCTTTGTGTCTCAAAAACAGAAGAGTTCTTAGGAGATACTCATTTTCAGGAAACGATCGATGACACTTACGTAAATGCTAAAAGCGTAAAGACACTCTTAATCTGCTCTGGCAAGATCTACTATGACCTGCTCAAAAAGCAGCAGGATGATAAGAGGAAAGATGTGGCTATCGTGAGATTAGAACAGCTCTATCCATATCCATATGATCAGATGGATGCTATCCTTAAGAAGTACAAAGGAGCTAAAGTTAAGTGGGTACAGGAAGAACCAGAAAATATGGGTGGATGGCAGTACCTCAATAGTGTCTGGAGAGATGCAAGTGTAGATGTAGTGTCAAGACCATTAAAGGCTTCACCTGCTACTGGATTCAAAAAAGTACATGAAAAACAACAGAATACTATCGTAGAAGAGGCATTCTCGAAGTAAGAGTTAAGGTGAAAATCCGTCGATTACTCGACAACCATTTTTACTAGTTCTCGCTGAGTATCAGTTTCGATACCTAGGATATACAGACCTTGTTCTAATGACTGAACATCAAACTCTACAGTCCTATCGCCACTATATTCCTGGCTCGATACAAGCTGTCCACTGATATCATAAAGACTGAGGGTCCTCACCCCATCTGGATGCTGGATATAAAACATATCTGAAGCCGGATTAGGGAAGACAGATAACTGAGTGATCGGCACATCAGGCACGGGTGTAGTCGAATCCACAAATCCTAGGATCCATGGGATACCAACATTAAGTGCCGGTATAGCGCAGTCAGTGTGATCAAAAAACCTCCCATCAGAGACATCCATCGCCATCACTTGTTCTGCTCCTCTGGCATTCATGACAGAGTCAGCTATGATAGCATTCCTAAAAGGAACTTGATCATCCGTCGGGCAATAAAGCATAAGGACTGGAGCTTCCGGAGTCCAATCAAAAACATCACTCTCTGCTAGAGCTATGTTAAATGGATGATCATCTTCATTCTCGATTAGGCTTAATATGCTATCTCTGAAGAGTCTCCTAGGAATGGCGGCTCCTGTTTCACTTATTAAAGTGCTTACTAGAGCTTGATTCAGTGTGAATAGTCCATTACCACTGTCCACAAAATTTCTGATGGCTGGCAAGAAGGCATCTTCGAAAACTTCTGATTCATCCTCGTATAAATCAGGATTAATCTCTCTGAGAGCCCTTGTGCTATATATCAGGTAGGCAGGAAAAGAATAGGTTTCATCCGCAAAGGCCAGTTCTCTCATGACACTTGATATACTATATGGACCACTCATAGGCACAGAAGCAGTCACAGTGTATCTATCTGGTATTTCTCTCTGTATATACTGGTGCAACGCCATGGCAGCATGACCACCTTGGGAGTAGCCAGTGATGAAAACTTGTTCATTCCATCCGATACCATTTTCTTCCATCCAGGCAAGGCTGGCATCCATCATATCTACAGCTGCAGTCGCTTCCGTCTGTGCATGGACATATGGATGAAAACCTCGTGATGTGCCCATGCCCAAGAAGTCAGGTGCCAAGACAGCCATATTCTTGGCCGCAAAAATGAGCCCAAGTTGATAACCTCCAAGTAGATTAGATGGTACGTCATCTCTCCCATCTGTCGTCCCATGTTGGTAGACAAGAAGAGGAAGATCCCTATCAATTACATCAGGCAGCATCAGAAGTCCTGAGGCCGTATCTAATCGCATATCAGATCCCGTAGCGGTATAAGTAACCCTAAAAACATCTACACCAACATCCAACTCGGAGTTGATACCAAACTGATCGAGTAAAAGCTGTCCGCTAGTTCGGGATATGCTTGTTACATTATCTATAGAAATAATCTCTTGAGCACTTACTCCTGTTGTGCAACATAAGAGCAGTAGAAAAAAGGCACGTCTGAAGAAGGAGATCATGAGTACTAAGATAACCTCTCTAGTACTATAGCGCTAGCTCCGCCACCTCCATTACAGAGAGTTGCAAGACCTTTTGACCCATTTTTTGTGTTCAATGCATGTAGAAGAGTAGTCGTTATCCTTGCTCCAGAGCATCCTAGCGGATGACCTAGAGAAACTGCACCACCGTGGACATTCATCTTATCATAGTCAACTCCACACTCCTGAGCAAAGGCCATAGCCACTACAGCAAATGCTTCATTCACCTCATATAGATCTATATCTCCATGAGATAGTCCCGCTCTTTCGAGTGCTTTCGGAGCTGCCTTCGTAGGTGCTGTAGTAAACCACATCGGTTCATGAGCGGCGTCTGCGTAAGACAAGATCTTAGCCATCGGTGTCAGACCATATTGCTTGAGTGCTTCTTCGCTAACTATCAACAGAGCCGATGCTCCGTCATTAAGTGTAGACGCATTAGCTGCAGTCACAGTTCCTTCTTTATCGAAGGCAGGCCTCAGATTAGGAATCTTATCAAAACGCACATTCTTAAACTCTTCATCCTCTGATACGACGAGTGGATCACCCTTGCGTTGCGGGATACTCACTGGTACTATCTCAGAGGCAAATGCTCCACTTTCTGTAGCACTAGCTGATCTCTTGTATGATCTGATGGCATATTCATCTTGAGCTTCACGTGAGATGCCATACTTCGCAGCAGTAGCATCACCACAGTTGCCCATAGCCACATGATCATAAGCATCCGTAAGTCCATCTTTTTGAAGACCGTCAACTAGAGATTGTTCTCCATATTTGGAGCCCCATCTCATCTTGGGCACGTAGTATGGGATGTTACTCATACTTTCCATACCACCTGCGATGATGACATCACTATGCCCGAGTTGTATCGACTGCGCAGCGAACATGATCGACTTCATACCTGATGAGCAAACCTTATTAACAGTAGTACATGGTACGGACTGAGGCAGGTTAGCTCCTAAGGCAGCCTGACGTGCAGGGGCTTGTCCTAGGTTGGCTGAGCAGACATTGCCCATGAGGACTTCTTGTACGGCTTCAACAGGAATCCCACTTTCACCTAATACCGCTTGTATGGCAAGTGATCCGAGCTGAGTTGCTGAGAGCGCCTTCAGTGCTCCTCCAAAACTTCCCATCGGTGTTCTCTTGGCAGAGACGATAAATGCTTCTTTCATAGACTTATAAACTTTATGATCTTAACTTATCTTTATGTTATCCAGCTGCTACAAAACAACCGTTTTTTCGTCATAATAGTAAATGCAATAGCTCCTGAAAAGATCAAGCACCTCGGCATTTAGTTATTAGACGTAGTTAAAAAGATCAACTTATGACACGAGTATTACTATTAGTATTCATATTTCTCTCGCTTTCGCAAATGGGTCAAGCACAGCTAGAAGAGAATAGCATCGTACTATTTGCCAAGGCCAAAGTGCTATCAGAAAGTGGCAGATATGACGAGGCTGTCCGTATGTATAATCAAATCCTTAGTGCTGACGAGAATCATACCAATGCCCTCTTTGGGCGTGCACAAGCTAAGTATGACTTGGGTGCCTTCAAAGGAACCAAAAATGATATCATGGCGTATATCGAAAAAGTAGGCGTAGATAAACGCGTACTCGATATCATGGCCAATACAGAATTACAATTAGGTAATCTCGTCGCTGCTAAGAACTATGCGAATTCTGCTCTAGAGATGGATCCCTTTGACAAGGATATGTTTATCACAGCAGGTGACATCTATCTAGATCTCTCAGAACGCAACGATGCTTGCGAACACTTCTCTCTTGCAGCTAATCTAGGTAGTAGCAAAGCAAAAAGAAGAATCAATGAGCACTGTGATGGATTCACGGCTCGTAAAAGAAATAATACTTCCTTAGAAGAGGAAGAAGACCTCATGGTGAAGAGCGAAGAAAAAGAGATGATGGAAGAGAAGAAAGAGGAAGTCGGAGTTCAAAAAAATGAAGATGGCGTCGTTAGCTTAGAGGATATCGTAAAAGAAGCAGAAAACAACCCCAATATTCCACCACCACCAAGCACACAAAGTCAAGAAGAACCTAATTTCAAATCTATTCCTCAAGAAGAAGAAATCGATATCAATGCTTCTCAAAATTTAGAAGTAGACGATCTCTTAAGTATCACTATCGAAGATGGACTCGGAGATAGAAAAGTGGAGGCTCAACCTAATATATTCATGCTATCAGATCAAGATGGTCAGGTAGTCATAGACCTCTGTGTCGACGAAAGAGGAAGAGTAACTGAAGCGACTTTTAACAGAGGGCTATCGACCATCTATAGAAGTTCACTTACTTCGCTTGCCCTTAGGAAGGCAAAAGAATTTGTCTTCAACTCTAGGTCTATAGATGAACAGTGCGGTAGATTGATTTATCATATTAAGGCGTAATATCTAGATATAAATCTCACCTTTCAAAAAGAGGTGAGCCTTACCTGATATTAGCGTACGATCTCCCTTAAGTGTACATGCAAAGTGTCCTCGCCTAGCGGAAAGCTGGCATGCTTTGAAGGTAGTCTTCCCTAGTTTACTTGCCCAGTAAGGAGTGAGAGTCGTATGCGCACTTCCTGTAGCAGGGTCCTCATCTATACCCGTCAAAGGAAAGAAACCTCGGCTTACAAAGTCGTACTGATCTTTTCCTTTGGCTGTGACGAGGAGACCTCGGCCTTTTAAGGTTTTTACTTTTGCAAAATCAGGCTGCAAGTTCAAGACTTCATCCTCTGAAGAGATGAGAGCTACAAGATCATTACGACCTTGAAGCACTTCCAAAACTGGCATTCCGATCGCATCTGCAACTTTGGTGACTAGTTCTGGTCTTGGATCTAGTGTATCACTTGGAAAGTTGAGTGTATACACATCTTGATCTCTACTAACAGAAAGAGCTCCTATTCGACAGGTCAAGTTGATAACATCTTTAGAGTGTCCAAGCATCTCCCAGATGATATGTGACGATGCCAGAGTAGCGTGACCACATAGATCTACTTCTACTTGAGGTGTCATCCATCTGATGTGATAACCATCTCCATCTTTCACAAAAAAGGCGGTCTCCGAGAGGTTGTTCTCCTCTGCGATCTTCTGAAGTGTCTCATCTGGTAGCCATTGGTCTAAAGGAACGACAGCAGCCGGATTGCCTGTGAAAGGTCCATCGGTGAAGGCGTCAACTTGATATATCGGTAAGTTCATACCGCTAAGATCTAAAAATCCTCTTCCTTATAAGTGATCGTGAACTCTCCCTGTCCAATATCCACCACTGCAAATGAAACGTCATCACTACACCACTTGATCGAAGATTGTTTGCCAACACTATTATGGGCTGTGATATCAGATGCTACGAGTTTACAATCCTCCGCTTGAGTGCGTATCTGATCGGTTTCTATTAGATCCGTTGATATGATCATCTTGCGCTCATTTGGTGCCAAGACAATCGGACTTGAGTAGTTACTGCTCGAAATCGAGACGCTTATATCTCCATGAGTCTGATTGATAGCATAGACATTGTATTGTTTATCATTGTCACAAGACAAGAAGCAAAGACTGATCAAAATTACAATCTGAAATATTCTGTACATGATTTTAGATTTAAGGATGATATAATTTAGATAGAATGAGGTGATGCTTTTGATACTGCCCTATCTGTTAGTCCGTACCAATCTACTTTTCGAGTAAAATACATAGTGGCAGCGAGCATCAAAGCCAGTCCCAAAGCTCCCATGAGCAATGCATAATCGACTAGCCTTAGAGTAACATATAGAAATCCATATAGTGAGGTTAAGACCAAAACAAGAACCAAACTATGCCTAGATGACTTGAATACACTCAAGGAGTATAATCCTATCATCACAACTACTCCGATAGCTGATATGGCATAAGCAAAATCAAAAGTACTATGCTCCGATATCGATATAAGAAGGATGTAGAATAAACAAAGTGCCAACCCAACAAGTGTATATTGGAAGGGATGAACTTTTCTTTTGTATAATAACTCTACCAAAAAGAAAATTAGAAAAGTAGTCGAGATAACAAGGATGGCATACTTCGCTGATCTAATTGATTTTTGATAATCATCAACAGGGATGATCAAATCCAGACCAAAGGAAGACGCTCCTCTTTTTGTTGATTCTTGATCAGACCAATAACTTGGGAAATCACGATTCAGTTCTAAAATTTTCCAGCTGGCAGTAAATCCATCATCTCTTACTTCCCTATCATCAGGAAGAATGTGTCCTCCAAAGCTTGGTGACGACCAATCAGAAGAGATCTGCACTTCGGTAATCCCACCTACAGGTATAAAAGAAAGATTGCGGCTACCATTTAAGGTAAGTTGATAACCGAATTTAAAAGACTCTTTCGTCTTATCTATGGTTGGATAAACTGTAACTCCAGATGAAATTATTTTTGAAATTTTGGAGCCTGGCTCTACTTCATAATTATCGTCTCCCCACTGTACAAATATCTCCGACTGAATTCCTCTTAAGTCACTCATCCCTATCGTCACAAATGCTTGATCATACAATATATCATGCGCCTCATGCAGTTGTTCGATTGCTTCTAGGGAAAACACGCCATCAACATTCAGATCAGAAGCGTATACTACCACTTCATATATTCCACGTGTAAGAGCTTCAGTTCCGACTTGACCATTCACTTTTAGTTTCTCTGGTAGTATATGAAACAGATGCTTACTGTACCTCACCTCTTCGTTGACTTCATAAGCCTTAGTATATGGGATCGACAGAATAGGGCCGTCCACTGTTTGGCTGTTGGCCCACTTACTACTCACCTCTGTAATTGCTGATTGTCTTAGTTGCTGTCGCTCTTGTATGATTGATTTTATCATGGTAGCTGGGACCAAAAGAATCATTATGATGAAACCAATAGTCATCATCTTAATCGTAGGTGATGTCTTAAAGCGCTGAAGAGTATCTTTCATATTGATATTTTGATAGTACTTTGAATTACAAAGTGATTGAGCAAAAAATTATTCCTTAAGCAGCCGCTCTATAGCCGCCAGGTGTTTTTTAAATGATAGCTTACCTAACTTGGTAGCACTATATGAAGTAAGTGGTTTTCGATCTACAAAAGACTTTGTGTACGTGATATACTCGACCTTCTCAAGTGCTTTAAGGTGACTTGCCAGATTACCATCTGTAACGCCGAGCAACCTCTTAAGGTCTTTAAAGCTCAAGACATCATTGACCATCAGAGAAGACATGATGCCAAGCCTGACCCGATTCTCAAAAGCCTTATTTAAATCCTTGAGGATCTCTTTCATTTGCGATCGTTCATGTACATAACTATACCATAGACGATGTGCAGTACACCAAATCCTATAGCCCAAAAGATCAGCCCTCTTCCTATAAATATCATCGCAATAAGGCCAAGAAGTATCTCCAACCACCCCAAATAACGCATGCTCTTATGCGCAAATTTACTAGCGTTTTCAAGGGCTAGGCCATAAAATATTAGAGTCATAGGTGCTACTAACCCAACAAGTCCGTAGTACAGAAGTATCAAACAAACCAATCCACCTGTTATCAGAGGAACAGCCAGATGGCCAATCATCCTCTGTGCTTGCTTATCATAGATACTCTGCCCTAACTCTCTTGCTTTACGAGTCGTCAACCATACACCACTGACCAATGACAACAGAATCGTTACTGAACCTATAAGTATCAGTGAGACCAAGGTATCTCTAGATGTATCGGCTATCCTATACGAAAGGTAGTCTTGTCCGTCGTAAACCACTTGATAAGACAGATAAGCCGCTACCAATGCGAATGATCCAGCCAATACTCCGGAGAGTCCGCTTAAGGATAGAAACTTAGTAGATCTATCCATGATATCCTTGATGGCCTCTATGTCATCGATGTACTTATCTTTCTGCATATCTTAAAGTACTTTGAATTACAAAGTAACATTAAATACCACAGAAGTCAAAACCTCAAACTGTAAATAAAGTGTTATTGGGTAATCCGACTTACGCTGAAGTCTTGTATGTCGAACGCATCTATACGCTGATCTCCGCGGACGGCGCTTAGTGTCACAAAATCAAGTCGTTCCTGTGGATCAAGCAAGAAGAACTGCTCCTCATTGACAAATATTTGTTCTATGTCCTCGTGTCTTCTAATCGTAATGTGATCTATCTGACGTCCATTAAAAACATTGTAGTTGAGTCTATAATGTAATGGGATATCGATACCAGCATCTCTAACACCAGCAATGAACCCAAATCCTGGAAATATCGTGATGTAATAATTAGCTCCTTGAGCGCCCCACTCTAAAGTGGTCCATACATTTGGATCATCAATTAAATCGAATTCTACATCTATCTCATAATCTTCACTAGAAAGACGAGGAAGAGAGTTAATTCTATTAGCATCAGAAGCAGCATCTACTTGTTCTTTCGGAAGGTCTGTGTCTTGACTAAATTCTAACCTAGCCCAATCTGGAGCGGGCGTATTAGGATTAAAGAGTTCATCGATATAGTACTCCCTTCTAAATCCAAAGTAAGGAACAGGGATTCGGATATCTGTGCCATCAAATGGGTCACCTTTCATGATACTCATCCATGATTGATCATCGAACATTTCATTAGTATGTCCTCTCCTTAACTCACAATGTCCAAGTTCATGAAAGAGTAAAAACGATCTGAACGAAGGACTAAAACTGAACCAATCTGCCTTATCTATTTCTATCTGATGGCTGGCGAAGAAGCATCGCCCGCTGGCACCATCTAAAGCCAAATCAGAAAATTGCACTGAGAGGCCTGTATCACTGAAGTCTATAGTCTGTCCGCGCTTCGCAGCCTCATCTACAAACTCATCTACAAACACCTGAAACTCTGGATCGATATCGATCACACCCATCTCTTCGGGTACTTCTCCATCAGAAGCACATCCAACTACGATCAGGAAACCAAGAAGTATCAACGTTAAAGAGCGCATGCGATAGAAATTAGTCTGAGAGTATAACGTGCTGAACTTAATATTGATTTACGAAAGTGGCATCAAAAAAGCCCATGACCTTACGATCATGGGCTTTTTCCTTTATCTGTCTGTTAGAATACTATTTGTTCTGCGGACGTAAGCCCCTAACAGTGCGGCCTGCTCTCCACATCTCTGAATCTCTCAGTTCTGCTAATTCGACTTCGAGTTTCTCGCGATAGTCGGCTTTACTGTTGCTATCGATAGAAAGCTGAGCTTCATTTCCTGCAGCTACACTATCATAGAGTTCTTCGAAGACTGGTCTTGTCGCATCTCTGAATTTCTTCCACCAGTCAAGCGCACCACGCTGTGCTGTTGTAGAACAGTTAGCATACATCCAGTCCATACCATTCTCTGCGATTAATGGATATAGAGACTCTGTTGCTTCTTCGACCGTCTCATTAAATGCCTCCGATGGACTATGGCCTCTGCTTCTTAGTAGGTCATACTGAGCTGCAAAAAGCCCTTGGATCGCTCCCATCAAAGTACCACGCTCACCAGTAAGGTCACTGTATACTTCTCTTTTGAAGTCTGTCTCAAAAAGATATCCTGAGCCTATTCCTATACCAAGAGATATAACCCGCTCTTGAGCATTGCCAGTAGCATCTTGGAATATTGCAAAGCTACTGTTCAGACCTTTTCCTTCTAGGAAAAGTCTTCTCAAACTTGTACCACTACCCTTTGGAGCTGCAAGAATCACATCAATATCATCTGGAGCAACGATACCCGTCCTTTCGTTGAACGTGATACCAAAGCCATGAGAGAAATAGAGTGCCTTACCAGCTGTTAGATATGGCTTAATCGTAGGCCATACCGCGATCTGTGCCGCATCTGATAAGAGATACATAATGATGGTCGCCTTATCAGCAGCCTCTTCGATCGAGAAGAGAGTTTCACCTGGCACGAAGCCATCATTTATTGCTTTTTGGTAGGAAGCTGAAGGGCTTCTCTGACCAACGATCACTTCAAAGCCATTGTCTCTTAGATTTAGTGCTTGGCCTGGGCCTTGCACGCCATAGCCTATGATTGCTATCGTTTCATCTTTGAGAGTTTCCTTTGCTTTTTCGAGAGGAAATTCATCACGTAGTATCACGTTTTCTTCGACACCTCCAAAATTGAGTTTTGCCATAATAGAGTTAGATTATTGTATTTGTATTGTTATTTGATTCTAGTTTTCTTCCATTACATCCTCAAGTGACTTGAGGTATTTGTTAAGTCGCTCCATTGGTTTGACTACTGCTACTCTACCCGATCTTACAAACTCGTAGATACCTATATCTCTGAGGTCTGAGAGTAGTGCTTCTGTTTCTTCTTTGTGGCCAGTCTTTTCAATCACCACATATTCATCTTCTATACTGAGGATCCGAGCATTGTGCTTTCTGATCAGGCTTTCTACATTATCAGAATTGTACATGGCTTCAGACGGCACTTTATAGAGTGCGATCTCCTGATGTACGATCTCATCATCTCTATAGTAGAATGCCTTTAACACGTCTACTTGCTTATCGATCTGAGCGACCACCTTTCTGATGATATCCTCGGATATCTCAAGTACAATGGTAAATCGATGGATACCCTCAAGCGAAGACTGCGATACTGTTAGAGTCTCGATATTGATCTTACGACGTGTGATCAAGCCTACTATACGAGCAAGTAGTCCCGATCTGTTTTCACTAAATACTGTCAGTGTAAATATCTCTTTCATGTCCGAAGATTTACTCTAGTACAATTTCATCAACAGCCTTGCCAGAAGCTATCATGGGGAATATATTTTCTTCTTTCTCGACCATCACGTGCAGTAGATATGGGCCATCATATGCCAGCATATCTGCTATCGCCCCTTCGATCTCTGACGAGTCAGTTACCTTATGCGCCTTCACTCCAAAGCCTTCACTTATCATGCAAAAGTTAGGATTAGTAAGCTCGACAGAACTATATCTTCTCTCGAAGAAAAGCTCTTGCCATTGGCGTACCATACCTAGGTGCTCATTGTCGAGGAGTAAGATCTTGACAGCCACATTGTGTTGACTGCAGACTCCTAATTCTTGAAGTGTCATCTGAAATCCTCCATCGCCGATGACCGCTACAACTTCTTTCTCTGGTCTTGCCATCTTCGCACCTATAGCAGCAGGTAGTCCGTAACCCATGGTACCGGCACCTCCCGATGAAACCCATAGGTCCTTACCGAGATAGTCATAATATCTAGCTGCGATCATCTGATGCTGACCTACATCTGTAGCAACGATAGCTTGACCTTTTGTTTGGTCTGACACTTCTTTGATCACACGGCCCATGGTTAGTGAACCTTTCTTCTTTTTCTTCAGATCATGCTTGATGACCTTCGCATGTTCTTTTTTGTCGCAAGCCGCGAACTTCTTATACCATGTCGGATAGTTCTTCTTTTTCACGAGTGGCAAGAGCTTCTCAAGTGCATCCTTTGCATCTGCATGAAGAGCTACATCTACATATACATTCTTATTAAACTCTGATTGATCTATATCTATATGAATCTTCTTAGCCTGTGTAGCATAAGCATCAAGACGACCAGTAACTCGATCATCAAATCTCATCCCGATAGCGATGATCAGGTCAGCAGCATTGGTGAGCATATTAGGCCCATAGTTGCCATGCATGCCAAGCATGCCTACATAGTTTTTGTGATCCGTTGGGATCGTAGATAGACCATGGATCGTACAACCCACTGGTATCCCTGACTTCTCTACAAACTTGACAAACTCATCTTGTGCTTTCGCGATATGGATACCATGACCTGCTAGGATAAGAGGACGTCGAGCTTTGTTGATCATAGTTGCCGCCTCCTCGAGATCATGCTTTCTGATCCTTGGCTTCGGGTGATAAGATCTGATCTTCACTGGTGGTGCTTGGACATATTTGCACTCTGCTACCTGCGCATCTTTAGTGATATCTAGCAGTACTGGGCCCGGCCTTCCACTATTGGCTATGTAGAACGCTTTCGCAAATACTTCACTAATTTCTTCAGGCTTAGTAATCTGATAGTTCCACTTCGTGATGGAAGTAGTGCAACCTATTACATCTATCTCTTGAAATGCATCACTACCTAATAAGTGGCTAAACACTTGACCAGTGATACAAACTAATGGTGTACTATCCATCAGTGCATCTCCAAGACCGGTAAAAAGGTTAGTTGCTCCTGGTCCACTTGTAGCGATGGCTACTCCTGTCTTTCTTGTTACTCTAGCAAATCCTTGAGCAGCATGTATAGCTCCTTGTTCATGACGTGTCAGTATATGTCTTATCTGATCATGATAATGATAGAGCGCGTCATATACAGGCATGATTGCTCCTCCCGGATATCCAAACATAAGTTCGACATCGTGAGCTACAAGTGACTCCATCACAATCTTAGCACCCGACATCTTCTTCGATCGAGTAACCGCACGTTTCTTTGTCTTCGCTTTAGTCTTCCTCATGTGCTAAACATTAAAATTCATCTGTTACACATCCCTCACTTGCTGAGGATACTGTATGTCTATATTTTCTCAAGATGCCAGTTACCGGTCTATTGGGTACTTCCCAAGCATCTAGTCTTCCTTTTATCTCATCATCAGATAGATGTAAGGTCAGTTGATCTGACTTTGCATCTATGGTGATCTTATCTCCGTCTTGCACGATAGCAAGTAAGCCTCCTTCATATGCCTCAGGAGTAATATGGCCTACTACAAAGCCATGTGTACCTCCTGAAAATCTTCCATCGGTTATCAATGCAACTTGCTTGCCAAGACCTGCACCCATGATCAAGGATGTAGGCTTAAGCATCTCAGGCATACCTGGACCACCTTTAGGTCCACAAAATCTGATAACCATCACTTCTCCCGGATTAATCTCATGAGCTAGAATTGCTTTGTTACAAGCATCCTCACTATCAAACACTCTGGCTGGACCAGAGAACGTAAGCCCTTCTTTACCTGTGATCTTTGCTACAGCTCCACCTTCTGCAAGATTACCATGTAATATCCGCAAGTGACCAGTCGCTTTTATCGGACTGCTTACTGGCTTTATCACATCTTGACTATCATCCAGTGGTTTTACTTCTGCTAGATTCTCTGCTATCGTATGACCTGTCACAGTCAACTGGTCTCCATGTAGCAGACCTTCATCTAACATCAGCTTCATAACGCCGGGCACGCCACCTACATTATAGAGGTCTTCCATAACGTACTGACCACTCGGCTTCAAGTCAGCTAGATATGGCGTGCTATCGCTGATCCTACCAAAATCATTAATACTCAAGTTGACGCCAGCTGATTTCGCCATAGCGATGAGGTGCATAACAGCATTAGTAGACCCGCCGAGGATGGTAATCAATCTGATCGCATTCTCAAATGACTCGTAAGTCATGATGTCTCTTGGCTTGATGTCTTTTTCAAGCAAGTTTTTGATCGCAGCTCCAAGACGGGCGCACTCTTCTGCTTTGGCTTGACTAGTGGCTGGATTAGAAGCGTTATGCGGAAGTGACATACCTAGTGCCTCTATCGAGCTGGCCATCGTATTAGCCGTATACATACCTCCGCAAGCGCCGGCTCCTGGTATTGCCTTTTGTATTACTTCTTGGTAATCCTCTTCTGAGATGTCACCATTGATTTTTTGTCCAAGTGCTTCGAAGGCAGAGACTATGTCTAACTTCTTTCCATCATGGTATCCAGGCTTGATCGTACCTCCATAGACTAGTATACCCGGTCTATTTAATCTACCCAAAGCCATCATGGCTCCAGGCATATTCTTATCACATCCAACGATAGCGATAACTGCGTCATACCACTGTGCAGAAGCAACAGTTTCTATCGAGTCCGCTATGATATCTCTCGATGGCAGTGAATAATTCATGCCAGCAGTACCCATTGATATGCCGTCACTTACGCCTATCGTATGAAATATCAGCCCGACTAGATCCTGGCTGATCACTCCTTGCTTCACTTGAGCAGCCAGATCATTGAGGTGCATGTTACAAGGATTACCTTCCCATCCCGTACTTACGATGCCTACTTGAGCTTTGCGAAGATCATCACGACTGAGTCCAGCTCCATGAAGCATCGCTTGCGATGCTGGCTGTGACTCATCTTGTGTTATATGTTTGCTGTATTTGTTAAGCATGATATATACTCTACTGCTGCATTGATTGATTAGAAAGAAGCTTAGATGATACTATAACTTCCCTCTTGTACTCCTTTTATATTGATTTCATCGCCAGAGATAATCGATTCCACCACATCTCCAAATTGACTGCAACTATAACTTACCTCTGGGTTAAGATCAGATGTCATGATACTTTTCTCCATGCAAGTATCGATAGCGGCATATACATCCTTCGCCTCTTGGTGTAGACCGAGGTGGTCTAACATCATGGCTACAGACAAAATCATAGCTGTAGGGTTTGCTATATCCTTACCAGCACCTTCAGGATATGATCCATGCACTGGTTCGAACAAGCATCTCTCCTCTCCGATAGAAGCAGAAGGAAGTAGGCCTAGAGACCCACCGATCACACTAGCCTCATCTGATAGAATATCTCCAAATAGATTGGCAGTAAGGACTACATCAAATCTTGTTGGATTGAGTATCACTTGCATAGCTGCATTATCTATATAGAGATAGGTTAACTCCACCTCAGGATAATCCTTTGCTACTTTGTCAACAGTATTCCTCCAGAATCTAGAAGACTCCAGTACGTTTGCTTTATCAACTAAGCAAAGCTCTTTTCCTCTTTGCATAGCTGTCTTAAAAGCCACATGAGCTATACGCTCGATTTCATAACGTGAGTATGTCATGGTGTCATAACCAGTCTCACCATCATCAGAGTAACCACTCTCTCCAAAATAAATACCTCCTGTCAACTCTCGGAAGATGACAAAGTCAGCTCCTTTTATTCTTTCGTTTTTAATCGGTGACAGACCAACTAGCTTATCATAAGCCTTTACAGGTCTGATATTGGCATATAACCCAAGAGCTTTTCTCAGACCTAGTAATCCTTGTTCAGGTCTTACCTTCATCGTTGGATCTGCATACTTAGGAGTTCCGATCGCACCCAATAAAACTGCATCAGCATCAAGCGCTACCTCCAATGTCTTCTCTGGAAGTGGATTTCCAGTTTCATCTATAGCAATCCCCCCAATGACGGCCTCTTTCAATTTGAATTCGTGGCCATATTTATCTTCGATAGCTTTTAGTGCTTTTATTCCTTGAGCCATCACTTCTGGTCCAATTCCGTCACCTGGCAGGACAGCTATTTTTTTACTAATTCCCATTTCAGTAATTCACTTCTATTATTTAGAAAGGTCTTGCTCCTGCAAAATCTTTTATATCTTCTTTTAAATTCAACAGATAATCTATATCATCAAATCCATTAAGCATGTTTCCTTTTTTATATTCATTGATCCCAAAAGTTTCAAACTCTCCTGAGTTCACTATTGTAAATGTTTGCTCATTGAGATCTACCTTAAACTCCGCCTTCGGGTCACTTTCTATAGCACTGAATATCTTATCTAGAAACTCAGCGCTTATTTGAACAGGCAATACACCAATGTTCAAACAGTTGTTTCTAAATATATCAGCAAAGAAACTTGACACCACACAACGAAATCCAAAATCATATACAGCCCAAGCTGCATGTTCTCTTGAAGATCCCGATCCGAAGTTTTTACCTCCCACTAATATCTTACCACCATAAGTAGCATTATTCAAGACAAAATCTGTCTTTGGTGTATCATCAGAATTATATCTCCAATCCCGAAATAAATTATCACCAAATCCTTTCCTTTCAGTTGCTTTTAGAAAGCGAGCAGGGATGATTTGATCTGTATCTACATTCTCTATGGGTAGAGGTACTGCAGTAGATGTTAATATATTGAACTTATCGTATGCCATTTTATATTCTTTAAGCTTTAGGCTGTATGCTTTACGCATTACGCTTTATAGCCTCTTTATCAATTTGTCTTCTGCGAATCTTATACTTATCCATACGGTGTTGAGCTTATTCCTTAAGGCGTTTGGCTTAAAAATTCTCTAGGATCGGTCACCTTCCCCGTTACGGCCGAAGCAGCAGCTACAAGAGGACTCGCTAGTAATGTTCTTGATCCAGGTCCCTGTCTTCCTTCAAAATTTCTATTACTTGTGCTAACCGCAAGCTTACCAGCTGGCACTTTATCGTCATTCATCGCAAGGCATGCAGAACAACCTGGCTCACGAAGTTCAAATCCGGCCTCCTCTAAAATGTTTAAAATCCCTTCTTCTTTAATAGCTGCTTCGACTTTGTGTGAACCTGGTACTAACCAAGCCGTCACATTATCTGCCTTTCTTCGACCTTTTATAATTGAAGCAAATGCTCTGAAATCTTCTATCCTTCCATTGGTACAGCTACCTAAAAATACAAAGTCTATAGGCTTGCCTAACATTTCATCACCTTCAGAGAAGTTCATATATTCTAAAGACTTCTTAAATGTCATAGCACTTGTTCCTTCTCCAGCTTGAGGTATAGAATTAGAAATACCAAATCCCATACCCGGATTAGTTCCATAGGTAATCATTGGCTCTATACCCATTGCATCAAAAGTCAACTCTTTATCAAAACTGGCATTATCTTCTGTATACAGAGTCTCCCAATAAGCCATCGCCTTATCCCAGCCTGCTCCTTTCGGTGCAAACTCTCTACCTTTTATATATTCAAAAGTCTTCGCATCAGGAGCGATCATGCCGCCACGAGCTCCCATCTCTATACTTAGATTACAAACAGTCATGCGACCTTCCATCGACATGTTTCTAAATACCTCTCCAGCATACTCTACAAAATATCCAGTAGCACCAGAAGTTGTCAACTGTGAGATGATATAGAGAGCTACATCTTTAGGTGTCACACCATGCTGTAGCGATCCATTGATATTGATACGCATGCTTTTGGGCTTTGGCTGCATAATGCATTGACTCGCCAAAACCATCTCTACTTCTGATGTGCCGATACCAAAAGCAATCGCTCCAAAGGCACCATGAGTAGAAGTATGAGAATCCCCACAGACTATCGTAGCTCCTGGAAGTGTAATTCCATTTTCAGGGCCGATCACATGCACGATACCATTCTTTTCATGGCCTAGTCCCCAATAAGGAATGTCATGTGCGTTTGCATTTTCTTCTAGAGCTTGTAACTGATTAGCTGAGAGTGGATCTTCTACGGGTAGATGTTGATTAACTGTAGGCGTATTATGATCCGCTGTTGCAAATGTTCTGTTGGGATATAGGACTTCTATATCTCTATTCTTGATCCCAAGAAAAGCTACGGGACTCGTTACTTCATGCACTAAGTGTCGATCGATGAAAAATACATCTGGCCCATTTTCTACTTTCCTGACTACGTGTGAGTCCCAAACTTTATCGAATAATGTATTGCTCATTGATTCTGGTTACTTCTAATTCTTAATCTAAGGTAAGGTTGGTCTCTCTATGATCTGTAGATCTGCACCAAGTTAATTGACAAATGTATTACGCTACTGCTACTCCGACGTTATTCCAGATGACACGTAGGTCTTCATCTCCCACAGACTTCTTAGAATCCGCAACTTCGAGGAAGATCTTGTATGCTACATCCAGCTCTCTTTTTGTAAGGTTGATACCTAACTCTTTGAATCTGTAAGCCAGTGCTGCACGACCAGATCTAGCAGTAAGTACGATAAGAGACTTATCTACTCCTACTTCTCTTGGATCAATTATCTCGTATGTATCTCTTGCTTTGATCACACCATCTTGGTGGATACCTGAAGAGTGTGCAAAAGCATTTTCTCCGACGATTGCTTTATTAGCTTGTACGGCCATGCCCATTTCACTTGAAACTTCGCGACTGATAGGATTCAGAAGTCTGCTATTGATGCCAGTCTCAAACTGATTTCCAAGTCTGTGCTTTATGATCATAGCCACTTCTTCGAGAGAACAGTTGCCAGCGCGCTCTCCGATTCCATTCATCGTACACTCTATCTGCGTAGCTCCATTTTGAACACCAGCTATTGTATTAGCAGTTGCTAATCCAAGATCATTATGACAGTGAACTGATATAGTGCAGTTTTCGATGCCTTTCACGTGCTCTGTGAGATACTTGATCTTAGCTCCATATTCTTCTGGAAGGCAGTAGCCCGTGGTATCAGGTATATTTAATACAGTTGCTCCAGCATTTACGGCAGCTTGTATCACTTTAGCGAGATATGGATTTTCGGTTCTACCTGCATCTTCTGCATAGAACTCTACATCCTCTACAAAGCTCTTGGCATACCTGACTACCTCAGTAGTTTTCTCGATTACCTTCTCAGGAGTGCTTCTCAACTTGTCGTATATGTGAGAGTCGGAAGTACCAAGACCAGTATGAATCCTTCCATACTTAGCAGTCGCAAGTGCCTCACCGGCTACTTTGATATCTTCTTTTACCGCTCTAGAAAGGCCACATACTGTGGCATTCTTTATCAGCTTACCGATTTCTTTCACTGCTGCGAAGTCACCAGGACTACTGATAGGGAATCCTGCTTCGATTACATCTACACCGAGTTCTTCCAGACGCTCTGCCAGACGTAGCTTTTGATCTCTATCTAGTTTGCATCCAGGTACCTGCTCACCATCTCTGAGCGTCGTGTCGAATATTTGTATCCTCTTCATCTATAAATAACTTTACTCGAAGTGCAGTTAATCGTTCTTCTAATATATCATGAGACAGATGTTTATTAGGATCTAAGATTTTATCTACTACGACGTCTAAGAGCATATAACTTGGCATAAGTCATTGATTTTGTGATATTTGTACAGATATCAATTACAATGCTCAGGCGCTCAACAGACCACCTCATCAAGCTCATATTTCGTATGAGTCCTGCCGAAAAAAGGCAGTTTAAGATTCATGCTACCAAAAAAGGAGTAAAGAACGAATTGCTCTTTCTCTCTTTATTCGACGTCCTTGATAAGTCAAAGACATATGATGAACAGAGAATACTTGCCAAAATCCCTAATCTCAAGAAAGAGCAACTCCCAAATCTTAAGTCACACCTATACAAACAACTACTAGCGAGTCTCCGCAATCAGAAGAAACATACACATCCGAGCATCTCCATCCGAGAACAGATTGATTACGCTCTCGTATTGCACAGTAAGGGTCTTTATAACGCAGCCTTAGATACACTAGAAAAAGCCAAGAAGATGGCGCTGGATGCTGATCGCAGCCTTTCTGTATTAGCTGCGCTCGAATTAGAAAAGCACATCGAGAGCTTATATATAACAGGCAGTATGTATCCCAAGGCGAAGTTGCTTAAGGAAGAGACTAATCAAGCTATTAGACAAGTATCTCTTAATCATAAGCTTTCTAACCTCTCGCTTTCATTATACGGTCTCTATCTCCAGTATGGATATGTGAAGGATGACAGAGACTTCGACTTTATATCTGATTTCTTTAAGAATAACCTGCCGGACATAGAGCACAGCACCTTAGACTTTTATGGCAAGGTGCATCTCTACCAATCACACGTCTGGTACTATAATATGATCCAAGACTTCACCCTAACCTATAAGTATGCACAAAAGTGGGTGGATCTTTTCTTGGAAGAACCTGCTTGGCAGGCACGAGAACTTACAGTCTATATAAAAGGACTACACAATGTGCTCAACTCATTGTTCATGGCTCAACGCTATGACAAGTTTGCCCCGATGTATGAAGAGTTGTTGCGATTAGGAGATACTCAGAGTAAAAAAATGAACCGAGACCAGCTCTCGACTTATAAGCTCTTCGAATACATACATGGCATCAATCAGTTCTTCTTAACCGGCAACTTCATAGGTGGAGCCCAGTATGTATCTCAGATAGCAGAAGCGATCAAAGAGAATAAGTATGATTGGGACCTTAATAGGATCATCCTCTTTCATTATAAGATCGCGTCTATCTACTTCTGTAGTGGTGATCTCGATAAAACGATCTCTCACTTACATGTGATCACTAATCAAGTCTACCCTAATTTCCGTGAGGATATACAGTGCTTTGCGCGCATACTTAATTTGATAGCGCACTTTGACTTGGGTAATGAAGCACTTGTCACCTATCAGGTAAAGACCACTTATCGGTTCCTATCTAAGATGGAACATCTGCAACCCGCGCTCAAGTCAATCTTACAGTTTGTCAGAAAAATCCCAAAGATCGAAGAGGTAGAATTGAAGCGTGAGTTCATCTTACTTAAAGAAGACTTAGAGCAGATCAGGCTAACGCAATTCGAAAGAAGACCATTCTTATATCTTGACATCATCTCTTGGTTGGAAAGTAAGATAGAAGGAGTACCAGTCGGAGACATCATCAGTAAGAAGGCAACCGCGCGACAACAGGAGTTGCTTGCATAGTTCCCAATTTTTCTAATTAGAGTGAAGAGGGCTTTCTCGAAAAAATCTACATTCGCGGCATGTTTGAAACTAACGAATACTTCGAAGGAAAAGTAAAGTCCATCGCCTATGATAATGCTTCAGGCAAATACACAGTTGGTGTGATGGCAGATGGAGCATATACCTTTGGCACTTCCTCTAATGAAGAGATGACAGTGGTCAATGGTCAACTAGATGTAAAGCTCCCAGGTCAAGAAAGCTGGACGACTTATACACCTGGTCAAAGCTTTATCGTAGAAGCTAATTCATCATTTAAAGTAAAGTCTGTGGGAGACAGCGCCTATTTATGTAGGTACTATTAGTATAGCCTGATTTGGTGGTTCGCAACATATCACCTAGCTTTGAGTCGATGAATGATAATAACACATATTACTTCGACTTTTATTTTTACTTCTTTGACCAACCTTCAAAGTAGGATATTATAGTCTTAGTAATTATGAAAAGATATAGAGAGTCCTACCAAGTGGGGCTCTTTTTTTTTAGGTATAAGTAGACATCATGAAGAGGCAGACCAAGCTGGTCATTCAAGGTTATCCAGGAAGCTTTCACGACGAGGTATCGAGGAAGTACTTTGGTCATAATCACATCGAGATCATCCCAGCTAAGAGTTTTCATACGCTTGCGCAAATGCTAACTGAAGATCATAGTATCAACTATGGCGTCATGGCTATCGAGAATAGCATAGCAGGTAGCATCCTTCAGAATTATAGGATACTAAGAGAACATGACTTCTGGATTAGCGGGGAAGCATATCTAAGGATCGGTATGCAACTCATGGCCCTGCCCGGTCAGACTATCGCGGACATCCATCATGTGGAGTCCCACCCTATGGCGATCTATCAGTGTACTGAGTTCTTCCAAGGACATAGACATATATCGCTTAGCGAGTCGGCAGATACAGCGTTATCCGCGAAAAAAATCAGAGACGAACAGCTCAAAGGGCATGGAGCTATCGCCAGTAGAATGGCAGCAAAAGAATATGACCTAGATATCATCGCCGCTGACATCGAAACCTCTAAGGTTAACTACACGAGATTCGTGATTATATCGAGACAACCAGAGTATAGCTCACTGGGCAATGCTAACAAGGCATCCATATACCTCCGTGTACCACATCAACATGGCAGTCTCTTAAAAGTATTACAGAAACTATCAGATCATAACATCAACATCAGCAAACTCCAATCCTTTCCAGTATTAGGAGAATTTAATACTTACTACTTCCATCTAGATCTGGAGTTTGATGGCTTTGAGCAATATGAAAACTGCATCGAAGAAGTAAAGGAAGTTACCTCTGGCCTAGAAGAACTAGGTGTGTATAAAAAAGCGACCATACATGATCATCAAACCGTCTGAGCGCATAGGTGATGTAAAGACTTACTACTTCGCGACCAAGCTGGCCGAGGTAGCTGAGATGAACGCCACGGGCGAGCAGGTGATCAATCTAGGTATAGGTAGTCCAGATCTCTCGCCACCTGCTGAAGTACTCGATACACTGAAGAATGCGATAGATAAAGATGGAGCACACCGCTACCAATCTTACCGTGGGCTTCCTGTCTTGAGAGAAGGGTTTGCACATCACTATAGCGAGATGCTCGGTGTAGATGTAGATCCTACCACAGAGGTACTACCCTTGATCGGATCCAAAGAAGGTATCATGCATATCAGCATGGCATTCTTAGATCCCGGTGATGAGGTACTTGTGCCTAATCCGGGATATCCAAGTTATAGGGCAACAGCAGAGTTGGCTGGCGCCAAGACAGTCTACTATGATCTAACAGCAGATCAGAACTGGCTACCAGATATGAGTCAACTAGGTAGTCTTGATACAAGTAAGATCAAGATCATGTGGCTCAACTATCCGCACATGCCTACCGGAGCTAAGGGTAGCAAGGAGTTATTTGTAGAGTTGGTTAATTGGGCTAGAAAAGAGTCTATCCTCCTGTGTCATGATAACCCGTACAACTTCATCCTCAATGATGAACCGATGAGTCTCCTAAGTATAGAAGGAGCGAAGGACTGCGCACTTGAGCTATGTAGTCTGAGCAAGTGTTATAACATGGCTGGATGGAGAGTAGGCGCTGTACTTGGTGATGAAGATTATATCAATACCATATTGAGATATAAAAGCAATATGGATAGCGGCATGTTCCGACCTGTACAGGAAGCAGCGGCTAGAGCTCTTCACATGGAACAAGACTGGCATGATCGGATGAATAAAGTTTATCGGGAGAGACGGGAAGAAGCGTATAAGCTTTTTGATTTACTGCAGTGCGATTATGATACTAATGCAGGAGGATTATTCGTCTGGGCCAAAGCCCCCATTTACGTAAGTGATGTGAAGACTTATATCAATCACATACTAAAAGACGCAAGGGTCTTTATAACTCCGGGTTCCATCTTTGGATCCAATGGAGAAGGCTATGTCAGGGTGGCGCTTTGTTCAAGTATAGAAGACATGAAGAAAGCACGAAAGAGAATAGAAAGTCGTTTTGTCAACTCCATAGCTACTGCATAACATGAAAGAAAACCAAAACATAGGGATAGTTGGGCTCGGCTTGATAGGAGGATCTATCGCGTTAGATCTGCGAGAGCAAGGTCATACAGTCCGCGGGTATGATGAGAATCCTATTCATGTCCAAAAAGCACTAGACTTAGGTCTTATATCCGAGGGGCTAGAGCTCGAAGAAGTATCTAAGCAAAGTGACATTGTAGTAGTCGCCGTCCCTGTCAATCTTACTGGTGGAATCGTCAGAGAGATACTTGGTTTCATTAGTTGGGATACCATCGTCATAGATACTGGTTCGACAAAGCAAAGCATCTGTGACAGTGTCAAGAGTCATACCAAGAGAGGACGCTACGTTGCTTGTCATCCATTAGCGGGTACTGAGCACAGTGGACCCCAGGCTGCACTTAAAGGACTCTACCAAAACAAAAAGAATATCATCTGTGAAGAGCATCTCTCCGATGAAGATGCCATCGAGATCACAGTTTCGCTGATAGATGCACTCGGCATGCAATCCATCTTTATGGACCCACGAGAACATGATAAGCATATGGCTTATGTCTCTCACCTATCACACGTGAGTGCTTTCACATTAGGAACGACTGTATTAGATATAGAGAGGGACCAAAAGCAAATCTTCAATCTTGCTAGCACGGGATTTGCATCTACAGTAAGACTGGCCAAGAGTTCACCGCATACGTGGTCTAGCATCTTTGCAGATAACTCCGAGCACTTGGTCAATGCACTAGACTCCTATATGGAGCAACTCAAAAAATACAGAGAAGCGCTTGTCGCTAAAGACGAGGAGCAATTAAAAGATATGATATCAGAAGCCAACGAGATCAAAAGAGTCCTCAATGGCATGAAGTATAACATAGTAAAACTAAGTTAAGTCATCACTTTTGTAAATCACATAAGAAGAAATACATCTCATCATGGAAACGCAAACCACATCTCAAACCTTTAAGCCAAACTGGCTACGAAAGACAGAAATCCCAGTCGTCATAGCTGGGCCTTGTAGTGCTGAAACAGAAGAGCAAGTCTTCGAGACTTGCCGAGACATCGCAGCCACAGGTAAAGCGGACATCTTGCGGGCTGGTATCTGGAAGCCGCGTACTCGCCCAGGAACTTTCGAAGGGATCGGTATCAAAGGTCTGCCTTGGATGAAAGCGGTCAAGGAAGAAACAGGCATGCCAGTTACCGTGGAGGTAGCAAAAGCAGGTCATGTCGAAGCGGCATTAGCCTTTGATATGGATATCCTATGGGTAGGAGCACGAACTACAGTTAATCCATTTGCTGTACAAGAAATAGCTGAGGCAGTGAGAGGTGTGGACATCCCTGTCCTAGTAAAGAACCCTATGAATCCAGATCTCGCGCTATGGCTTGGAGCTATCGAGAGATTTGAGAGAGTAGGCATCAAGCGTCTCGGTGGTATACATCGAGGATTTGCGCATAGTGCTGAGAGAGTCTATCGTAATAGACCTCAGTGGCAGCTACCGATCGAATTCATGACCAAGCGCCCTGATCTACCACTGATCAATGACCCAAGTCACATCTGTGGTAATAGACACATGCTACAAGAGACAGCACAAAAGGCTGTCAATCTCAATATGGATGGCCTCATGATAGAGACCCATCGTGATCCAGACAATGCTTGGAGTGATGCGAAGCAACAAATCACACCTGCCGTTTTCGGTCAGATGATCACTGATATGGTTTTGAGACATGGATATGAAGAAGATAGCCAACACCAAGAAAGCCTTGACTACCTAAGACAAGAGATCAATCAGATCGATGATGACTTGATCAACTTACTAGGTGATCGTATGGGTATCGCAAGGAAGATCGGTGAGTACAAGAAGAAGAATAACATGACCATCTTACAACCAAAGAGATGGCAAGAGATCTTAGATCAGACGCAAGTAAAAGGTGATAAGGTGCAACTAAGTCCAGACTTTATCAGCAAACTTCTTCGTGCTATACATGACGAGAGTATCGATCAGCAAGAGAAGGTGATGAAGGGATAGGTCAAGGTATACAACTGATTCTTAAGCTTTAGAATAAGCTAGTGGCATACCCTATGTACCGACGCAATTAACGTTAATTCAGTCATTAGAGACTCAACTCGATATCTTTGATAACACTGATAATCGTATCGTAATCCCCTTGTTCCTGACCCGGAGCGATAGAAGCATAGATGGCTTGCTCCCCTTTTTGCATCACTGCAAGTAAGGAGTCAAGGTGTCTCTCAAGTCCTTGTTCTTTCAAGAGTTGTGATATGTGATCCTTTGATAATTGGTCAGAAGGCAAGCTGGCTTTATCTGAAAGATATCTCTGGAGTGCTTGTCTGATCCGGATATAATATTCTTTGATATCCCCTTTATCAAGAGCTTGCTTTGCGTCATCAAGAGTTTTCACTGCTTGCTCCTGTGCTAATCTTCGACGTTTGGCATCAGGATCTTCAGCATCTGCAATGTCTCTTTGTCGTCTTACGACTAACATGCCACCTAGAGCAGCTAAGAAAACTCCATTCAGCCCGATATGGCCCCAAGACCAGGCAAAGGATTTGCCGACTTCACCTAGCGTACCTACTGGTCTTGGTGCAGGAAGCTCTTTAGTCAGTAAGTCCAGATCTGCAGACTCTCTTCCCGTACCAGGCACTACACGGATCGTATACTGCTGACTTTTGATGACTTCATATGCGTTGCTGTCCACGTCATAAAAAGCCATCTCTGGTTGAAATCTAATGGTACCTGTTTTCTTAGGTATCATCAGATATTCATAGGTCTTGATGACCTGCATCTTATCACTAACGACTTGCTCTTGTTCACCTAGTAAGTTAGGATCGTAGATATCAAAGAGGTCAGTGTAGGGTTGAAGCGGAGGTTCGATAAAACGTCCATCTCCATCTCCCTTAATCTGAAGTGTCAAGGTCAAAGCATCATCTTGAGTAATCGTCTTCTTATCTATCGAAGTACCCATATAAAAGTCTCCGATCGCACCAGAAAAAGATTCGGGTGCTCCCTGTGGCAGGTCTTGAACTTGAATCGTCAAACCATTTGATCGGGCACGGTGCTGCTTTAATCGAGTGGTGAAGAAAATACTATTAGATCTTCGTCCTCCCTCGCTTACTCCGAGGACGATATTAACGGGTTCTATCTCAGTTATACCTTTCTGCTGCGGAAACAATGCAAAGACTCCTATCACACGTTTGCTATACTGCACACCATCTCTCACTACCTCTTCTGTTGAGCTACGATAGTTCTTTATCTCTTTAGCGAAGAATCCATCAAACTCAGAGATGTTAGTGAAGTTGACCTGACGAACAGACTGATTAGCAAACAAGGTATATTTCAAGGTAAGTTGCTGTCCTACATATCCCGTATCGTGATCTATCGTAGCCTCGATGATGAAAGGTTCTGCACCTCCTGTAGCTCCGGGGTCTCTCCCTTTTACCACTTCTATCTTAAGAGAATTAGACTTCACCTCTTGGCCTCCTACTCTTAGTGAAGCAGGAGCAATCGTATAGTTGCCAGGTTTGTCTGCGACAAGAGAGTACACAAAAGAAACTTCTGTGGTGACTCGACCATTGATGCTACTGCGCATCTGATTTCTACTTGGACCACCTGCTACACTTAGTCCGCCAAAGTCCGGTGCTTTGAAGTTAGAACCGTCTGCATTATGAAGAGTGAAGGTTACATTGAAGTATTGGCCAGAGACAACTTGTCTCGCGTTACTAGAAGCTTTAAAAGATACTTGAGCTGATAGGCTTGCGCCAGAAACCAGCAAACAGATAAAGAGAAGTCTCATCATATACGTCAGATCTTCTTGGACTTCAGGTGACGCAACTTCATCTTCAGCGAATCTTCCTTTGTAAGTTTCTTTTTGTTGATCGGTATCGCAGAGCTGATAATCCTTCCTTCTTTATACGATCTATAGTCTTGGATGACCCCATCTGGATTATCTACAACGACGACATGTACTCTGTCTGATTCATAGTTTTGCTCTCCTGTGACGACTTGTGCAGCATCAAGAACAAAGTCTCCTAAGTCTTCTGGTCTCAAGATGTATTCGTAAGATGCCATCTGCGATACTTCTCCATTGACCATCGAAAAGCTAGAGGATACATTGGGGCCGCCAACTAGGGTCATCTCTCCAAATTCTGGCGGTTGGAAATCTCCAGCAATGTTTTCTATGATGTACTTGACTCCTATGACATTGCCTTCATAAAGTGTGTCAGCTGAGACTTGAACGGAGATACTGCCGACCTTTTCTTGGCTCACGACTATAGTAGCCATGCATGATATCCATATGAGTATGAGTAGCTTTTTCATTACCAGTCCTTCTTCTGTTTTTTCTTATTACCATAAGACTTGCGAAGTTTCTCTTGGACATTCTTCTCTTCATTCTCGATGACTTGAAGAAGTTTTTCAGCATCCTCCTTACTCAAGTCCATCGGCTGCTCTTGTGGTTCTGAACCTTCCTCGATATCACTATCCTGTTGATCAGATGATTGTTGATCATCTTGTTGTCCATCTCCCTGCTGTGATTGTTGCTGCTGATCTTGCTGGCTTTCATCACCTTCTTGAGGCTGTTCCTGCTGCTGTTGCTCCTGCTCTTGTTTCATTTGCTCTATGCGCATCAACTTGGCTACATAGAGGTTTTGTCTGATCTCGTCATCGCTTGGATTGAGATCTATAGCTTCCTTATAAGATTCGATAGCATCCTCTAGTTGCTGAGCTTTCAGTTGTGCATTACCAAGATTAAAAAGTGCTTCTGATTGATCTAGTTGACTTTCTAACCTTCCTACAGACTCTTTATAGTGATCGATGGCTTCTTCATACCGTTCTTGTTGGTAGACAGTATTGCCTAAGTTATAAGCACCCTGTCCCGCTGAACCTTTGGTCTTGGCTTTGCGATAGCTTTCTTCAGCTTGCTCATACTGCTCATCATCATATGCCTCGTCTCCTTGCCGCAAAAGCTTATGTGCAGATTGACCCTCTAAGCCTATGCTAAAGAGGAACAACCCAATGATGGTAATAGTCCAAAACTTCATATGTCGCAAATGTATGAGGTACTTCATATCCAATCAAGTTAAGATATAGTAGACAGCTTTGCTCTTTCGGGTATCAACCATTGGAGTAATAAAAGGATGGCTCCTATACCTATGAGATACTGAAAGTAACTATCATAATCCGTAAATGCTCTTTGCTCGACCTCTTGCTTTTCTAGTCTTTCCATCTCGTTCTTAATCGAAGTGATGATAGTGTTACCCTCTCCGATCATATAGGACCTTCCTCCGCCGGAACTTGCCAGATCTTGGATCAGTGCTGGGTTCAAGCGGCTTGTTACCAACTCTCCAGTTTCATCTCTCTTGTATTGCTGACCAGCACTACTTTGATATGGTATCAGACCACCTTCAGTCGTACCTACGCCTATGGCATATACCGACAATCCTCTCTCGAGTGCTTCACCAGCAAAGTCTATGGCTTGCTCATCATGGGTCTCCCCATCAGTGATGACGATCATAGCGCGCTGGCTATTTTGATCAGGTTCATATGTCCTTAGACCTAGTTGGATAGCATCACCGATAGCGGTGCCTTGAGTAGTTGCTTGTGCGGTATTAGCACTCGTTATGAATAACTCTGCTGCTGCATAGTCATTAGTTAGAGGCATCTGCAGATATGCGTTTCCTGCAAAGAGGATGAGGCCTATTCTATTTCCCTTGAGGGCTTGGACGAGATTTAATGCAAGACGCTTAGCGCGCTCGATCCGATTAGGAGATATATCCTCAGTCATCATGCTTTGGGAGATATCCAGAGCGATAAATATATCCGAACTCTCGGCCTTTACTTTTTCTTTTTTGGTGCCCCATTGAGGATTTGCGCAAGCAAGTACAAAGCTCAAAAGAGCTGCTGTGATTAGACCCATTTTCACATGTGATCGCTGAGGGCGCTCTCCATCAATCAAGGTGCTCAGCAAGGCGCTCGAGCCGAGACGGTTGCGCTGATATTTGCGAAAGCGGAGATATGCTATATATAGAATCACCAGAATTGGCAGCAACCAAAGCAAGTGCAGATATCCTATGTCTTCAAATCTAAACATCTATGGTATCGTTCTAAATACTGTCATCCGAAGTAGCACCTCGATTAAAAAAGCGATCATCGCCATGATCAAAAATGGCCGAAACTCTTCGCTATATCTCTTGAAGGTCGTAACCTCTATCTCTGTTTTTTCAAGTGCGTCGATCTCAGTATAGATAGCCTGAAGGCTCTCTTCATCTGTGGCTCGGTAGTACTTGCCACCTGTATCATCGGCTATCGTTCTGAGGAGTGCTTCATCGATATTCACATTGACCATGCGATAGAGGTATTCTCCATTGCCACGGCGTTGCTGAGGCATGAGTGCGCGACCACGCGTACCTACACCGATCGTATATACTTTTGTGCCGAGTTCCTTAGCGATCTCTGCTGCGGTCATGGGTTTGATATAGCCACTATTATTGACACCATCGGTGAGGAGTATGACCACCTTACTCTTAGCTTCACTTTCCTTCATCCGGTTGATCGCACTCGCCAGTCCCATCCCTATGGCAGTACCGTCTTCAAGGATGCCACACTGCAGTCCATCCAAAAAATCCTTGACCACACGATGATCTGTAGTCAAAGGGCACTGCGTATAACTCTCTGCCGCAAAGACTACAAGTCCGATGCGATCATAGGTTCTCTTATCGACAAATGATTTCGCCACAGCCTTACTCACACTAAGTCGATCGGGTTTAAAATCTTGAGCCAGCATACTACTACTCACGTCCATCGCTATGACGATATCGATCCCCTCAGCCTTCACTTCTTCTTCGGTCAGAGATAACTGTGGACGTGCCAAGGCTATAATCAATGCACCCAATGCCAGTAGACTGAGCAAAGGCAGAAAGGGATACACTTTCGTTCTGATCGAAGTGAGATCTTTGATCGGTTCTGTCGAAGATACGGTCATATAGACTTGCTGCTTTCGGATCTTGTGCAGGTGCCAGAAGACCAGTAATGGGAGCAACAACAGGGCGTAGAGCCACCATGGATGCACAAACTCTATATGCTGAAGCCAATCACTCATTCTTCCTCATCTGATTGTGCGTGAGTGATAGCGCTCTCATCCATCTTGGTGGCATGAACAAATCCTTCTGCTTCATTTAAGAAGGAAGCATGTAAACCTTCTTCAGGTTTCGCTTTCGCAAATTTTACAAGATCTGCCACCTGCAATATCCTCTGTAAAGAAGACTGATGTGTAGGATCTGTCAAGGTCGTCTTCAGCTGACTAATGATCTCCGAAGTCGTTGACTCCAAAGCGGCAATACTATAACGACCTTCCAGATACTCTCTGATGATATAGGTGAGCTCACTTTGATATCTCTTCACTTCTCCTCGCTGCCATAATTTCTCATCACCAAGGTGTGCCAACTTCTCAAGGGCTACAACATGCGGTGGCAAGATGATCTGCTCTTCCACGTTATCCTCGTAGACAACGTCTCTCTTCCGTGTCCGATACTTTGTCACCAACCAATACACTAATCCTCCTATCAACACAACTCCGAGGAGTATGAAGTAAATCATGTAATCCGAGAGATTAGTAGGTTCGGAGATGATGTTCTTGATGGGAGCAATCTTGAGCGAGTCCGTCTCCGTAGAAGTTCCTTTGGGAGGGATGACAAACGCGGTCATCTGTGCTTCATTAGACCAGACGTCTACTTCTCCATTGTATCGATACGCTATCGCTGGGGTCAAGAACACATTAGAGCCTGGGTCCCAAAGGCGATATTTGAACTGCTGCTCGTAGAGGGTATTACTTCCTACTTGCTTCGTCGTCCAAGCAGACTCTTCAGAATTGTAAACTCCATCACCATCTTCATCATTCCATCCTGCTTTATCTACAAGGACAAAGTCTGCTATCGCTGGTATGGTATCTCCACCTGCATCCGAGACCGCATTGATGGTCTGTAGTGAGCTATATACGCTGTCTAGGAAGTAACCATATGCTCCAAGTACTTCCACACCTGGATCGGCATTGACAGTGACTTGCATGGTCACATAATCACCGATAACGATGGAGTCTTTATCAAGAGCCGCTAAGACTTCGATCTGCGAGTGAAGTCCGATGGTACTAGATAGCAACCAGATGACGCAACAAAGTCTCATCATCGGCGACTTCGATTTTTAAAGAAGCCCATCAAACTTTTTACATAGTCCTCTTTCGTATTGATAGAGAGGATCGAAGCCCCGCTGGCTTTAAAAGATTGATTAAAATAGGATGAACGCTGATCAAAGTAATCCGCATAAGTGTCTCTTACTTTTTTAGAAGATGTATCGATCATCCTTTGCTCTCCTGTCTCTGCGTCTGTTACTTTGATGAGACCAACATTAGGCAGCTTGGCTTCAAGGTCATCATATACTCTGACTCCTATGAGATCATGCTTTCTAGAAGCTATCTTCAAAACTGGATCATATCCTGCATCCATAAAGTCAGATAAGACAAAAGCGATACTCCTCTTTTTGACTACACTATTCAAGTATTTGAGGGCTTCACCTACGTTGGTGCCTTGGTTATCTGGCTCATAGTAAATGAGCTCTCTGATGATGCGCAGTATATGATTACGCCCTTTCTTAGGTGGTATATACTTTTCGACCTTATCGGTAAATAATATAGCTCCTACCTTATCGTGATTAGTTAGTGCAGAAAATGCTAGTGTGGCACAGATCTCGGTATTGATCTCACTCTTGTACTGCTCCGACGTACCGAAAAATGAAGACTTACTCATATCGACAACAAAGACGACAGTTAGCTCACGCTCTTCTTCATAGACTTTGACATGAGGTTCGTTAGATCTGGCCGTGACATTCCAATCTATATTTCTGATGTCATCGCCATATTGATAGTCACGTACTTCACTGAAAGACATACCTCGTCCTTTGAAAGTACTACTGTACTCTCCAGAGAAGAGGTGCTTACTAAGTTCCTTAGTCTTTATCTCGATCTTTCTGACCTTCTTTAATATCTCAGCCGTACTTTTCTTAGCCATCTCTAAGGACTTTTTCGATGTACTGAGATAATGTTTTATCCTCTATAAAAGTGTCGATCTCCTCGTAAGGCACGTAGATACTTCTGCGACCATAGACGAAGTGGAAGTCTGTGTAGAATACGATAGCATTGGGCGTAAGACCAAAGTGTGCAAATGTCTGTTCTTTAAGAATCTGTTTTACTGCACCTTTCTCTCCCTTTACTACTTCTCTCTTCTGGTTCTCAATAAGACTTTTGAGGAAGTAAGAAAAGTTGAAATCATCTTTCCAGATCTCCCGAAGCTTGACAAACTTTTTCTTATTTCTATCAAAAGTGAAAGGATAAGTCGTCGACCTAGAAGTCTGCGGATCTTGGATATGTAAGTGTCCACTAATGTATTCTGAGCTTGCAAGAGAAATCACAAAATCTCCATAGGACCGATATTGTAATCTCTGTTCTGGCTGTAAGTCAGTAAGATCTATATCAAATGTCTTTTGAAACTTGTTGGCTTCGTTTTCAAGCGCAGAGGACAGGTACTTATCAAATGCCTTTTGGTTTAACCTCGGCAAGGAGTAACTCTGGTAAAAGTGATATCCTTCATCCAGAGCATAATCTATCCTGACATCTTCCGTCCAGTGATACAACTGACTTCCTATACTTACTACTCTATCTGCAAGTGACAACGTCAACTTTTCTTCTCCATACATAACTTGACAAGCATAGTTAGCTGTAGGACAAGCATAGGACGACCAACGAAGTGATTTATCTTGAAACTTAGGTATAAAGATCTCTCGCGTATCAGGTCTAATAAAAATCTGATCGTGGATCTCACCTTCTTTAGCAGTATAGACCTTGATCACATCTAAGTGCTTCTCAAGTCTGATCGACTGTATCGTAGAAGATCTGCTATGATCATGGCTATGCCATGCAAGATCGTACCCACCTTCATTGAGCTCTCCTGATATAGATGCTATGACTCTAGAAGACTCATCAAACTCATACAATACAAATGATGAATCTCTACACTCACCCTCAAGTGGAATTTCCTTATCCTTTAGACTCAAGTGACCTGTACATTCTTCCTGATTATTATGATGTATACCTACTGGCAGTGTCCCATCCAAAAATCCATAGATAGTGATATCGTCACCTGACTGGCCATAGAGACATATGGACAGAAAGATGCACAGACAGAAGAGTGACATTCTTAGAGCGTACATGATCAACTGATTATGGTACTTCTACTCTATTAAGGATCTCAGTTATGATCGCCTCTTGATTGATATCTTCAGCTTCAGCTTCGTAAGTAATCCCGATCCTATGTCTCATCACGTCATGACAGATCGCTCTTACATCGTCTGGTATCACATAGCCACGGCGCTGTATAAATGCATAAGCTCGTGAAGCCAGAGCGAGATTGATACTTGCTCTTGGTGAGCCACCGTAAGATATAAGACCATCTAAAGACTCGAGTCCATATGCTTTGGGATCCCTCGATGCGAAGACTATATCGATGATGTACTTTTCTACTTTTTCATCCATATATATCTTACGAACAAGGTCTCGTGCCTTGATGATTTGTTCTTTAGTCACAACAGCATGAACTGGTTGTGATATCGAGCCTGAGATATTTCTACGGATGATCTCAAGTTCATCTTCTTTAGTTGGGTACCCTATATCAACCTTGAGCATGAATCTATCCGTCTGTGCTTCCGGTAGTGGATACGTACCTTCTTGTTCGATAGGGTTCTGAGTTGCTAGAACCAAGAATGGTTTTTCCAACTTAAATGTCTCATTACCTATCGTAACCTGCCTCTCTTGCATCGACTCTAGCAAGGCACTTTGTACTTTTGCTGGAGCACGATTTACTTCATCCGCAAGGATAAAGTTTGAAAATATCGGACCCTTTCTTACAGAAAACTCATTGGTCTTCTGATTATAGATCATAGTCCCAAGTATGTCAGCAGGTAGTAAGTCTGGTGTAAACTGAATTCGTTTGAACGAGGCATTGACTATAGACGAAAGTGTCTTTATAGCTAACGTCTTTGCTAGACCTGGAAGACCTTCTAAAAGTACGTGACCATCAGAAAGCAAACCTAGGAGTAGCCGCTCCATCATGATGTCTTGTCCGACGATTACTTTACCGGCTTCTTGTTTAATATCATCGATAAAGGCACTGTCTATCTGGATTTGTTGATTCAGTGCTTCTATATCTACAGATGCTTGCATGCGATATATTTATTTCTAGTTTTTGATCTTTTTCTAACCTTAGAAATGAGGAATATGTTTTCCCAAGTGACAACATTATATATCCTCAGAGGACAACGAAGATAAGCATACTATCTGTTGTCTCCAGATGAGTTGTGTATAGGTTTAACAGAACGTTTAGTGTTTACTACCGTACTGTCTGTCGGTACATAATCTGGACGATCAGGTACGGGTGGTCTGTATTGGTTTTCCTTGAGTGGATTTAACCTCATTTGTCTGATGATGGAGTCGGCGACTGCTTCTGCTCTCCACAAGGCTTCTTTCTTACAGACTTCTGCCCTTTCTGCTTTTAGTAAGTCCGCTTTACGCAAATATTCTTCTTGTACGAGTCTGTCATATTCCTCTTCAGAGATAGAGCAACTCATGCCGAGCAGCACTAGAAGTAGAGCTGATATGTATCCAAGATTTTTCATTCTCCTGTGATAGCTCTTATCCTTTGTTGCTCTACAGCTACTAATGAGTCCACCATAGACTGGATGACCAAACTATCCCTAGATGCACAGATGCTATCCATGTGCTTGGTGATCTTATTGCGCTTGTGAGCAAACATAGTGTCCGCGGAGTACTGTATATCAGGTGGAAGAATATTCGCCTTATTACTTGTATCTGTACATGAAAAGCTGAAGAAAGCTATCCAGCCAATCAGAAATGACAATGTGCATATCGACCCTTTCATCTTACCTCTAGTTAACCAAAGTCTATGGTCTTTTTTCTCAACTCGAAGTTCTGACCTAAGTATACCCTTCTTACCATCTCGTCCGCTGCTAACTCTTCAGCACTGCCGTCCCTTAATATCTTTCCCTCAAACATCAAGTAGGCCCTGTCGATGATGCTCAGGGTCTCTTGTACATTGTGATCGGTGATGAGTATACCGATGTTTTTCATCTTTAATCGCGCTACGATCTTTTGGATATCTTCCACTGCTATAGGATCGATACCTGCGAACGGCTCATCCAAAAGAATGAAGTTAGGATCTGAAGCTAGGGCTCGAGCGATCTCAGTCCTCCTACGCTCACCTCCTGATAAAGAGTTGCCCAAGTTGTTCCTCACTTTCTCAAGGCCAAACTCTTGAAGTAAAGTTTCCTTTTTATCTTTTTGCTCTTTCGATGATAAAGTTGTCATCTCAAGTACGGCCTTAAGATTATCCTCGACAGTTAACTTTCTAAAGACCGAAGCTTCCTGAGGCAAGTATCCTAGACCTAGGCGAGCACGCTTGTACATCGCAAGCTGTGTGATATCTTTATCATCCAAGTATACCTTACCACGATCAGGCTGGACGAATCCAACCGTCATATAAAAGGTAGTAGTCTTCCCTGCTCCATTAGGACCTAGAAGACCAACTATCTCACCTTGAGCAACTTGCACTGAAACTTCTTGGACGACTTCTCGTCCACCATATGTCTTTACTAAGTTGTCAGTTCGGAGTATCACGTCTACTGGTCTTGTGCTGCTTCAGAAACTTCTACAATCACTTCTTGAGAAGTCAGATTTCTAATATTTATAATTTCTTCGTGTACCCAGTTGGCTCGAAGTTCAGGTAAAGTTATGGTGTATTTATCTTCTGACTGTCTGTGCTCGAGATAATTGCCAGGATCCCAGATTCCATTGGGGATCTCATCAAATACGATTTCAAGTTGATATACACTAGGTTCAAGCTTCTCAAAAAGCAAATCTTCTTGCTCAATTGAGCTTTCCCAGATGAAAGTTTTGAGTCTCTCATCTGCCTTCAAAAGAGTTACTACATAGTTTACCGAGTCGGTATTAATCAGTCTTACTTTTATCGATCCGAACTCTACAGTATCTGCTATCATTACTTCTCTAGTCAGTGTATCGTGGGACTTACCAAAAAAATCTGTTATCGCTCCAGGATAAAGAGTCATGACCAATTCTGCCCCACTTTCCCAAGGAGGTGCTATGACCACATCGAGAGGTGAGTCTGTGGAGATCGACATATTTGGCTTGACCGATAAAGACATGGATGTGTCGATGAGTGATACTAGAGAAGTATCGATACTACTTATCGGCCTGTCGAAAGTGATGACTAATGGAAGATCTGGATGAAGACCTAGCTTGGGACCTGCAGAGAGTTTTCTCACCTTCACCCGGTCGAGGGTGTCCGTAGTTCTTGTATTAACACGTAAGGAAACTGTATCTAATATATCATTGCGTAAGACTTCATATCGTACGGATCTACGATCACTCGGTAGATACCACAGGTAAGATAGTGGTGAGCCTTCGTCATACGTGACTATATGAACCACACTATCGAGGATGCGTAATTCATCACCTTCGACTGGACCTGTAAATTCTATTTTAGCTTTCCCTTGGGCTTCCACTTCGTAACTCCTATAACTCGACGGACCCGCTTCCTTGAATATCTCTAGATCGACTCCAGTCGTGACAGAATCCTCAAGTACAATCAAACTATCTATAAATCCGATGGACTCCGACTGACTATCAAAGAGGTAGTCCAGATTATTATCTACCAAAGCCACCACCTTGAATGAATCTGACCTTAGATTATTGATTCTGTAAGAGCCATCTTCTCCTGTCGTAGCAAAGTAGAAGGGCTTCTCTTTATAAACTATGGAGTCTTGATGATCAATATACAGAAGGACCAAGGCCTCCTTAACAGGTTCATTAGTCTCAGCGTCGATCACTGTGCCAGCTACGCTCAGGGAGTCAATATAGTCTCCGGTAGAGAATACGTAGGTGAAGTTGAGAAGCTCATTAGACTCTGTGTAGTCCGTGATCGATTTGCCGAAGTTAACGATGTAAGTCACATCCTCTTTTAGCTCTTCTTTATCATCAAATCCAACTGTAAGTTTCTTGAGTCGGCTAGCAATCTTAGGAGGATACTGAAGCGGTGGGCTGATCAAGATCTGATTAGCAGCATCTTTTAGGTTGATGTACTCGTCGAAGTTGAGTGTGATATCAGATTTTTCAAAGTTGGTTACATAATTAGCTGAGCTCTCTTCAGTTATAAGTCGAGGAGGGACTTCATCTTTCGGACCACCAGTTAATGAAACTTGATTACCGCAAGACATGAGTCCGAGTGCTATTATACCTAATATCAAAATTATGAACCTAAGCTCAGTCATTAACGTGGTCGATCTATATACCTCTTCCTCGAGGATGAAAGTTGATGATAGTATCTCGAAGATACTCTGTATCTAAATGGGTGTATATCTCAGTGGTGGTAATCGACTCATGACCTAGCATGTCTTGCACAGCTTTGAGATCCGCTCCACCTTCTACAAGATGCGTGGCAAATGAATGTCGAAAGGTGTGAGGGCTCACCTTCTTATCTATACCGGACTTCTCTACAGACTCCCGGACAATCATAAAGATCATGACGCGAGATAGTTTTTTTCCTCTTCGATTGAGAAAGATAAAGTCTTCATGACCTGCTGCGATAGTCTTGAGTTGAGATCTATCATGCTGAACGTAGTAGTCGATATACTTGATCGCTGTATCGCCTATCGGTATGATCCGCTCTTTGTCATTTTTACCAATCACTCTAACAACTCCAAGGTCTGGATAAAACTGACTAAGTCTGAGGGTCACAAGTTCTGAGACACGCAGGCCACATGCATAAAGCGTCTCAAGGATGGCTCTATTTCGATGCCCTTGAGGATGACTAAGGTCTATGGACTCTATAGTTTTTACGATCTCTTCCTGCGATAGTACATCTGGGATTTTTCGTCGAAGTCGAGGCCCTTCTAAGAGATCAGATGGATCGTCATTGATGAGATTTTCCATCAGCATATACTTATAGAAAGCCCTAATCCCGCTGATGATACGCGCTTGACTTTTGGGACCTATACCTAGTTGGTTGATCCAAGCTACGAAAGAGGCTAGATCTTTATAGACTATATCAGTAGGCGATATACCTTTACCTTCTGTGTTGGCCCATGTCGATAACTTATCGACATCTGCGAGGTAGGCATCCAGTGTATTAGTGGAGAGTCCTCTCTCTAGCATGAGGTAGGACTTAAAACCCGATATGTACATCTGCCAAGACACGGGTGTATAACCCCGTAAAACACACTTCTATTATATGACTGTGGTGTCTTGTATTTCTAATCCCTCATCGGTCATGACCCACATCTGTGTGTTGTCGTAATTACCACTTCTTAATTTCCGCTTCGGAAGTATCTCAGAACTACGGTTGAAGGATACTACAGTACCGATTGGTAGCGCAACCTCGTAGTCAAATCTTTGCCCCCGAAACTTCCTGTTTTTTTGGATGATATAATACTCGTCAAGCGAAATGTTATTGTCCTCTACTTCTATCCTATGATCAGGAGCTGCCATATTCCCTACTGCTGTCCGATAGTTGGTTCCTCTCGAATAAACTGTCTGAGTAACCGTCATTATGTCTTCATCGGAAGGAGCAAACATGAGATTGACTCCATCTCTGTTGAACAACTTTCCTCTACTTAAAAAAGCATCATCAAAACGAAGTTTCATGTCTCCGTGATCACTTAGACGTGATATATCAATATGCACATTTTTGTCATCCCCTATATGAGCTTCGGATATTTGCTTTGATACAGAAGTCCCATAGCTGAAGTTCCTAGCTGTGAAAAGAGCTGTGCCTAAAAAGATAACTGTTGTTACTATCCAGATGCCTGCCATCGGGTATCTATAAGTATGAATCCTACGATGCTTCCAGATCAGCTTTGAAGCTAATAAGATGAGTAGTACGAATGGAATGATCACAAAAGATATGAGGCCTGTATAGTATCCTACATAACCAGTAATCCATGGATCGGGTGCTATCAAGCCGAGGTATGGTAATCCAAAGTGAGTACCGATCAAAACACTAAGTAGACTAATGGCCATAGCCCCGATAAGAATCAGGGCTATGACTTTTACAAATCTACTTACTAAATATACTACTCCTTGAAATACGGTCTTGATGAGTTGTATCACCCACTTAAACGGCGCTAAAAGCCAAGAGGTGGAAGATGTATCAGTAAGACCTACGCTTTTTTTTTTGAGCCGAAGTCCTTTGTCATCTCTGAGATGCTATCGGCTAGTTGGTTCATCTCTTCTTCTACTTTCTTGGCGATGTTACTCACATCTATCTTCTCCCCTCTCATCGATAGTTTGTCTCCTGATGTCTTAGCTTCTGGAAGTGCTATCCAGAGCACTACATATATGATCAGGCCGAATCCCATGAATACTCCGATAGCAAAGGCTATCCGTACCCATACCGGATCATGGATACCAAAGTAGGCTGCTAATCCTGCACAAACTCCACCGATGATCTGCTCATCTGGTTCTCTAAAGAGTCTCTTCCCTGTTTTCCAGTTAGAGCTGCCTTCTGAAGAATCAGATGTTGTCTTTGATTTCTTCTCTTCGGCATGAGCGTGCGCCTGAGCATGTTCCTCAGAAGCTCCAAACTCTTCTGGTGTGCCCATCACAGCGATGACATTATCTACTTCCTTCATCGTTATGATCGGCCGCCCTTTAAGGTGCTCTGTGAAGAGTTCTGCTATACGACTTTCTATATCAGATACGATCTCATCACAGCCTTCTGATGCCGAAAAGTGCCCTGAGATGGTCTTTAGATATTTGTCCAACTTTTGGAATGCATCCTCATCTATGGTGAAAGGATAGCCTCCGAGATTTATGTTGAATATTTTATTCATGGCTAAAGCTTATAGACTTAGTTAGTAGATTATTTTGAAGTAGTTGCAGATTTAGTTTTAGCACTAGATCGTGATCTGGTGCTTGTCTTTGTTTTCTTTCCATTGGCCTTGGCAGCTGTGGTCTTACTTACAGCACTGTGTAGCTGATCCCATGTTACCCTAAGGTCTTTCAAGAAAGCCTGCCCACTATCGGTCAGACTATAGTACTTGCGAGGAGGACCTGCTGTAGATTCCTTCCACTCATAGCTTAACAAGTCAGCATTCTTAAGCCTTGATAGTAAAGGGTACATTGTACCTTCTACTACGATCAACTTCGCTTCCTTCAGCTTGTTGAGGATATCAGATGGATAGGCCTCTTGCTGCGCTATTATAGATAGTACGCAGAGTTCAAGGATACCCTTTCTCATCTGTGCTTTTGTATTCTCGATCGTCATGCTGATCTCATTTGATACTTCAAATATAAGGGATGATATAGTACCTTGCAATACATAGTAGCTTATATCCATACGGTACTATATGAAAATATATTGATTATCGACAAACGGTCGAGAAACGCCTACTAATCAGCTGAATAATCTTCGTAAGGGTAATTCTACCTTAGAAAAAGCTCTCGGAGAGTCATGAAATACTATGATATCACTCTCCTTTTTAGTCTTTAATCTCCTCTCTATATCAGATACACTCGCATCTCTATCGAAGTCTCCTGGCATCATAGACCACATATAGATATCACACCTGTTCTTTAGGTTGCGATATTGACTAGGTGTCATACGACCATAGGGAGGGCGATATCTAGTGCACTTGAGTAGGTCCAAACTCTGCATAACTTGATCTACATAAGTTGAAGTGCCTACTTTCCATCCATCAAGGTGTCGCATACCATGGCTCGCTATCTCATGACCTTCGCTTCTGATCTCTTCAACTAAGGAGGGATAGAGTTCAGCTTGAGATCCCAGAAGAAAAAAGGTAGCCACCTGATTAGTCTTACTCAGCAGATATAACCACTGAGGAGTACTCCTTGGGTGTGGTCCATCATCTATAGTAATATGAAAATGACCCTGAGGGTCTTTCACTTGATCGCGCGTCCAGATGGCCGAAGGATAGACTCTTTGCACCCAGTTAGGGACTCTTATGAAGTAGGTGCGCATGTGTGTATAAGGCGAATATTTACGAAAGTGAGATGACAAAGTAAGTAGATATGTGCGTCGATGGATGGACTATCATACTTTTGTCGCTCAATCGTGAATACGTCAAATGCAAGAAAGTAAGATCAGAGTTCGATTTGCTCCTAGCCCAACAGGGCCGTTGCATATCGGAGGTGTGAGAACAGCCCTTTATAATTATCTCTTTGCCAAGAAGCACGGCGGCACTTTTATCCTACGGATAGAGGATACAGATCAGACGAGATATGTGGAAGGTGCTGAGGAGTATATCAAGACATCATTGGATTGGCTCGGCTTATCGCCGCAGGAAGGTCCTGATCAAGGTGGTTCAGTTGCTCCCTATCGACAATCTGAGAGGAGAGATCTATATGCCGAGCATGTGAAAGACCTCGTGAGAAAAGGCAAGGCTTATTATGCATTTGACACTCCTGAGGAACTCAACGATATGCGCACTCGTGAGCAAGCGGCAGGTGTACATACACCAAAGTATGACCACAGTGTAAGATTAAAAATGAAAAATAGTCTCACGCTCACGGCTGAGGAAGTACAATCACTTCTTGACGCCGAGACGCCATATACGGTGAGGTTGAAAGTGCCTACTGATGAAAAAGTAACCTTCTCAGATCAGATCAGACAGGAGGTTTCTTTTGACTCCAACGAGCTCGATGATAAAGTCTTGATGAAGGCAGATGGGCTCCCTACTTATCACCTTGCCAACGTGGTAGATGATCATACGATGCGGATCTCTCACGTGATCCGTGGAGAAGAATGGTTGTCTAGTACTGCCCATCATGTCTTGCTCTACCGTGCATTTGGTTGGGAGGATAGTATGCCTGTCTTTGCTCATCTACCGCTCATCCTAAAACCTTCGGGGAAAGGGAAGTTAAGCAAGCGAGATGGGGCGAAGTTTGGATTTCCAGTTTTCCCGTTGAATTGGGAAGATCCTAAGGAAGGTGAGCTTTATAAGGGCTTTAAGGAAGATGGTTTCTTACCAGCTTCTACCCTTAACTTCCTATCACTACTGGGTTGGAATCCCGGGACTGATCAAGAGATATTCAGTTTGGAAGAATTATGCGCAGAGTTTGATCTAGATAAGATCAACAAGAGTGGAGCACAATTCAACTACGACAAAGCAAAGTGGTTTAACGAAGAATATATCAAGGCTGCATCTCCTCAGGCTATCGAAGAGCTTATAGGATCTGACTTCCCAGATGTGGAAGCTGACTATCTACATCAAGTCATCCAGCTGTTGCAGCCGAGGGTCACACTACTTGGTGATTTTAAGACGCAGTCTTCCTACTTTTTTGCATCTCCGACGGAGTTAGATACGAAGGCGCTCAAGAAAAAATATAAGCCTGAAAATGAGCATCATTTTCTACAGATCCATGATCTGTTATCTACTCCGAGTAATTCTGCAGAAGAGGTTTCGCAGCGTATCAAGTCTTACATCACAGATCAAGGGGCTAAGTTTGGAGAGATATTTACGGTGTTGCGCGTGTGGTTGGTAGGCGAGATGTCAGGGCCCGATTTATTCGAACTGATACAGTTGATCGGCCATGAAGAAGCTCAAGATCGTATCAAGCGAGGATTAGACATAGCTAAAGCATTAGACTAACGTATGGATAAGGATAACAAAGAAGAAGCCGACGAGAAGTTAGAGGGATATGATATCCGTATCGACCCTTTCGGAAATATTTCTTCCAATATGAAGATCGAAAAAGTCAATGAGTTTCTCGATAAGCATGTCGATGACAAGAAGTTTAAGACATCGTCTGAGGAGGAGTGATCCTAGACATATTCTGTATCTCTTTGGTTATTGATAATTAGGGCACCAATGACACCTGGCACCCATCCACAGATGGTAAGCAACACGACCAATAAGAAAGAACCACATCCTCTATCCATCACTGCCAAAGGAGGAAGAAAAATGCATAATAGCGCTCTGAAGAGTCCCATAGTTACATATAGATGTTACATCTACATGATAGTTGAACTATGATATATCAGTCTAACCTGATCGACTAATATGGGTGAAAAGTCGAGGAATATTATCCCTGCGCATCCAAAACTGCGAGAGCAACCATATCTACGATCTCTCTCACAGTAGCTCCCAACTGTAGGATATGTACTGGCTTATCTAAACCTAACATCACAGGACCTATCATGTCGATATTTGCCATTTCGTGTAACAAGTTATAGGCGATATTAGCTGAAGAAAGATTAGGGAAAATCAGAATATTCGCATTTTGTCCTGCTAGCTTTGAGAACGGATGCATCTTGGTCATGAGATCTCCAGAGAACGGCATGTGAGCCTGCATCTCTCCATCGACGATCCATTCTGGATGTCTACGGTGCAAGATCTCAGTAGCCTTTCGCATCAGAACAGCCGACTCTCCATGAGGTACACTTCCAAAGTTAGAATATGTAACTAAGGCGATCTTAGGTTCGATATTAAACTTCTTTACTTGATGAGCGACTAACTCTGCTATGTCCGCTATGTCGTCTGAGTTCAGGTGATGATTGATCGTCGTATCTGCTAAGAAAATAGGTCCAAACCTTGTCATCATGATATGCATAGTAGCTACTTTCTTCACACCTTCTCTCGGGCCGATGATCTGAAGCGCTGGTCTCACGGTATCGGGATATTTTCTTGTTAACCCACCTATCATCGCATCCGCATCTCCTTGGTCGACCATCATAGCGCCGTAGTAGTTTCTCTTACGAAGCATAGAAAGACCTTCCTGGAGAGTCTGACCTTTCCGCTTTCTTTTTTCAAAGAAGGCTTTGCCATAAGATTCTAGCTTAGCGGCTTCACTATCATTGGCAGCAATACTCGGGTCTACGATTCTTACATTAGGTATGTCGATATTGTACTCAGAGATGAGACTAGAGACTTTCTCGACATTACCAAGTAAGATTGGAAAGGCAATACCCTCATCATATACGACTTGAGCTGCCTTCAGCACTGATAAGTTGCCAGCATCGGCAAAGACGACTCTCTTTGGAGCTTGCTTAGCCTTCGTCTCTATGACTTTAGTCAGTGTGTTATCTAATCCAAGTCTACTAGATAGTTCAAACTCGTATGCTTCCCAGTCCGTGATAGGATGCTTAGCTACTCCCGAATCCATCGCAGCTTTGGCTACAGCAGGTGCCACCTCTGTGATCAGTCTAGGGTCTACTGGCTTTGGGATGATATAGTTTCTTCCAAACTTAAGATTAGCATCACCGTAAGCCATATTGACCATGTCAGGTACTGGCTCCTTTGCTAGCTTAGCGAGGGCATATACCGCCGCGATTTTCATTTCTTCATTGATGAAGCTCGACTTCACATCAAGAGCGCCTCTGAAGATATAAGGGAATCCAAGGACGTTATTCACTTGGTTAGGATAGTCAGATCTACCTGTCGCCATGATCACATCTTCTCGCGCGGTAGTCGCTTCTTCGAAGCTTATCTCGGGAGTCGGATTAGCCATAGCAAAAACGATGGGATCCTTGGCCATGCCCTTGATATCATCTCCCTTAAGCAGATTGCCTTTTGATAGTCCAACAAATACATCTGCACCTACAAGAGCATCAACTAGGGATGTCTCTCTAGCCAAGTTACCGTTAACGAACTCTGGTTTCTTACCATTGAGATCAGTACGATCTGGATGTATCAATCCCTTGCTATCGAACATAAAGATGTTCTCTCTTTTGGCTCCGAGAGAGATGTATAGCTTGTTACATGATATCGAAGAGGCCCCTGCCCCACTGACAACTATCTTGACATCTTCTATCTTCTTATCTACGATCTCGAGAGCATTGAGCAAAGCGGCAGCACTGATGATGGCTGTACCATGTTGATCATCATGCATCACCGGGATGTCCAGTTCTTCTCGTAAGCGCTCCTCTATCTCAAAACACTCGGGTGCAGAAATATCTTCTAAGTTGACACCCCCAAATGTCGGCTCAAGGATTTTGACAGTGCGGACAAACTCATCGACATCTTTAGTATCTAGCTCTATATCAAAAACATCGATATCCGCATAGATCTTAAAAAGAAGACCTTTCCCTTCCATCACTGGTTTACTTGCCTCTGGTCCTATATCACCAAGACCTAACACTGCTGTACCATTAGATATGACGGCCACAAGATTACCCTTGGCCGTATACTTATATACATCTTCCTTATTCTTGGCGATCTCAAGACATGGATCTGCAACTCCAGGTGAATATGCCAATGAAAGATCCCTTTGATTAGCAGTTTCCTTCGTAGGAATGACCTCTATCTTTCCAGGTCTCCCTTTAGCGTGATAATGGAGAGCTTCATCTTTAAGTGACGTCTTGTTCATATACTTCTCAATTCAGATGGACTAATGTACTTAGATATCCTTCTGAAAACAGAAAAGCTGATAAAAAGATGAGACTAAAGTCTCTTCTTTTCCTCTTCTATATTTTACAAGTTTTTACTCCTAGGAGATAGCCTTATTGATAGAGGATATCTGTATACCATGATGAGAGGTATGATACGTAGCCTTCCCGTTTTTGATAACAAGGACTTGCGGAGATTCATGTCTTACTCCATATCTGTCTGCGATGGCCTTCGAGATCGGGCGTAATCTGAGTAAATCCAGATAGTAAAAAGCAAAATCACCCTCAAGGTCGCTCCAGTCCATCTCAATCCTATGCTTAGCTGAAGCACTTATCCCACAGGTAGTACTGTGCTTGAATAAGATCACCGGCTTCTCTTTAGATAACTCGTCTATCTTTTTTAACTGCGACACGTCGGATAGGATGTCCCATCCTTCTTGCTGTGTTGACTGGCTTGCTCTTAATCTATCTAAAAATCCCATGGTGTTATGTATATAACTTGTACAAACCTAAAAGG
>CAZXIE010000005.1:0-56840 GCA_964640065.1 uncultured Saprospiraceae bacterium | reverse complement strand
TGGCGAAAAGTCGATAATGCCTTGATCACACATGGGCACTCTGATCATGCGCGCTGGGGTCATAAGTATTATGTATGTGCCTCCACTTCCGTAAATATCCTAAAACACCGACTCGGCTATGACATCAATATCCGAGGTCTAGACTGGGGAGAAACGCTCAGCGTAAAAGGCGTCAACTTCTCTTTCCATCCCGCTGGACATATCACGGGCTCCGCTCAGATAAGAGTAGAGCACAAAGGTGAAGTTTGGGTTTGTACTGGAGATTATAAAGTTGAAGACGATGGTCTCTGCACGCCTTATGAGTCTGTCAAGTGCCATCACTTCATAACCGAGTGTACTTTTGGGCTGCCAGTCTATAAGTGGTCTCCACAAGAGGAGGTCATCAATGACATCAAAAAATGGTGGTCTAATAATGCAGCAGAAGGAAGGCCATCTGTTATCACAGCTTACTCTCTCGGTAAAGCGCAACGTATCATACATAGCCTAGGCACTGAAGTTGGTCCTATATATACCCACGGAGCTGTCGAAAAAATGAATGATGTATACAGAGCATCTGGCATAAAGCTTCCGGTCACAACGCACTTGACGAAAAATACTGACAAGAAAGAGCTGAAAAAAGCACTCATCGTTACTCCGGGATCCGCAGTAGGAACGACTTGGCTCAATGTTGCAAAAGGATACTCTCTAGCAGTAGCTTCTGGTTGGATGGCGGTGCGTGGTAACCGCCGGCGACGAGGCGCTGATAGAGGCTTTATTTTGTCCGATCACTGTGACTGGGATGGACTAAACAGTGCTATAAAAGAGACAGGGGCTTCACACATCTATCCGACGCATGGGAATACAGTCACCTTCTCACGGTGGTTACAAGAGCAAGGTTATCACGCGCGACCTATAGAGACAGAATATGGCAACGAGCCGGACGATGACATTATTCAGTCTATGGGCTCGTAAGCATATCATGACGTAAAGATCTATCTTCATATCATGCTGATCCGCCTTCTTATGCTGCTTGTTTCTTTTGGATCTCTGATGTCTACACTCCAAGGACAGACTCTTGCCCCAGAAGATAAAATGATAAGTATCTACTTTGGAGGAGGAAGCTACTATATCGATGATGACCAAGGTACAGACCTCATAGACTTCATCAACGATATAGATAACCTAGCTCGTTATCAGATCGAAGTACATGGTCATACAGATAATATAGGTAGTCTAGACTTCAACCAATATCTATCTCATATGAGATGCGAAGCAGTCATCGATATTCTAAAAAGCTTACTGATAGAAGAAGAAACCATCTTCCAATATGATCATGGCGAACAAGATCCCGACTACTCTAATGCCACTTTTCAAGGTAAGCTACATAATCGAAGAGTAGATGTCATCATCAGAAAGTTAGCCATGTAATCAAGGACTCCATCTTTCTATTTCTATCTTCCCTCTACATGAAGATTCAGTCAAAACTACCCGAAGTGGGTACCACGATATTTACCGTGATGAGTGCGCTAGCTCGTGATCATGGAGCAATCAATCTTTCACAAGGATTTCCTAATTATGAAGTGGATCCCATCCTCAAGGACCTAGTGAATCACTACGTACAGAAAGGTTTTAATCAGTATGCTCCCATGACAGGTGTACCTGAGTTGAGAAAGGCCATAGCAGCAAAAAAGAAAATCTGCTATGATGTAGATATAGATCCCGAAAGTGAAGTTACCATCACGAATGGTGCTACCGAGGCACTTTACTCAGCTATATCTGCAACTATCAGAATAGGTGATGAAGTTATCCTTTTCGAACCTGCCTACGACAGTTATATACCAGCTATCCAACTCAATGGTGGTGTCCCAAAACCTATACGATTAAAAAGTCCAGATTACAAAGTGGACTGGAAAGAGGTGGCAGATATGATCACTGATCGCACAAAGATGATCATCATCAACTCACCCAATAATCCGACAGGATCTATCTTAACAAAAGAAGACCTCGAAGAACTGCAGAGACTTACTGCTGGTACTGAGATCCTCATTTTGTCAGATGAGGTATATCAACATCTCATCTTCGATGATGAAAAGCATCAAAGCGCTCTTCTCTATTCGGAGCTTTACAAGAGAAGCATAGTAACTATGTCATTTGGAAAGACCTTTCATGCGACCGGATGGAGAATAGGATATGTCATCGCCCCACCTATTATCACCAAAGAGGTCAGAAAAGTACATCAGTATAATACCTTCAGTATTAACACACCTTTACAACATGCTCTTGCTGAGTATTTGTCAGAATCTAGTCGCTATCTAGATTTGAACAAGTTTTTTCAGGCCAAGAGAGATCTATTTGCGGAAGCAATAAAATCAAGTCGCTTTACTTTGCTTCCTTGTCACGGCACCTACTTCATGCTCGCCTCATATACTGACATATCTGATAAAGATGATCAAAACATGGCACGATGGATGACCACTGAAAAGGGAGTTGCAGTTATACCGATTTCTTCTTTTTACAGCGATAAAACTGACGAACGTATCATTAGGTTTTGCTTTGCAAAGACTGAAGAATTATTGTTAAGTGCTGCGCAACTAATCAACAATTTCTAGTCGTTTAGCAACATTTAGGTAAAAATATACAATTCGATTTTGGGGGTTACCCCTAGTATGTTAGCTTCGCCTGCAGAATTTGTATTATGCTTCACTTATCCTGCACTAGCGTTCAGCTAGATACTCTTTGGCATGCTCCAAAGGAGAACCGAGATCGAATAACTTCAAAACTTGATGGTCTAACATCTAAGACGGATGTGATCATACTTCCGGAAATGTTTACCACAGGATTTACCATGGAGGCGGCTGAGTATGCTGAAGAAATGGATGGCCCTACGATGACTTGGATGGCTGATCAAGCTGAAAAGAAAAATGCTGTGATATGTGGAAGTCTCATTATCCAAGAGTCTGGCAGGTATTATAATCGCTTCATCTGGATGTATCCAGGAGGCATGTATCACTCATATGACAAGAGGCACCTTTTCGCGATGGCTGGCGAAGATGAAAAATACACTTCTGGTGAAGATAGAATTATCATCAATCATAAAGGTTGGAGAATACTACCGACGATCTGCTATGATTTGAGATTCCCAGTTTGGTCACGAAATAATGATGACTATGACTTATTGATCAATGTTGCTAACTGGCCAGTAGCTAGATCTCATCATTGGCGAACTCTCATCAAAGCTCGCGCTATCGAAAATCAAGTATATGTCGTCGGCGTGAACAGATGTGGTACTGATGACAAGGGATACGAGTATGTCGGTGATACCTGCTTTGCTCATCCTTCTCAGGACGATTACTTATATCATAATGCTAGTGGCGAAGATGTCCATACAGAAGTGTTATCCCTAGAAGAGCTTCATAAAGTAAGAGCTAAGCTTCCGTTTGTAAAAGATCGGGATCAGTTCGCTATTCTCTAGTTATCTTTTCGGCTTATACTTAGATAGGTCTAAGATCTTCTGAGCATCGCGCATGAGTATCATTTCCCTAATCGAGACATCAGGATTACGTTGTAAGTATGCCTTGATGATCTGCCAACCCATATAGTTGGCAGTTTGCCCTGGTGACTCCGGGGGCATACCTGGGCTTGTCGGTGCAGGGCTGATCAACTTGTTAAACTTTCTGATGTCAGTTTCATAGAAGAGGTCGTGCTCAAAGAAGAAGGACCACATCTCTGCTTCATTGCTTCGGCACCAGTTGAGTTGATCCTGCGTATACTCAGTGACGATACTATCTGGCGCAAAGCTGATCATCTGATCGATCAGGTGAAGCTTTTTTCCTCCCCATATCATCAAAGACAGAAAATCACTGTCCTCTGGGGGGCCCAGCATATCCTCGGCCATTACTTCAGCTATTTTTCTTGGTAAGTGTTCTTTGTTATATGTCCGTGTCAAGTAGGATGAAAATCTTGGATCCGACGCAAAAGCCTTATCGTAAGGAAACTCTTCACCTAAGTACATCTCTAGTCCTAGGCCTATCCCATCTCTCTGACCATCATCGAACAAGAAAGCTTGATAAGTGAATCCAGATATGAAACCATAGATACTTGGAAGGTCCTCATTCGACTTATCCGTGAGAGATAGGTAGTTCTCAAGTGTCTGGTCTATAGCTTGTTTTTCATCTCTTAGATCTTTGAGTATGACCTGCACCTCCTTGTAGAGATTTTGATAAGAGGTATCAGCCTGAAAAGTTTTCAACTCTTTAATCAGTGCTTCTTCAGAAGTCAATCCTAGTAGCTGCCTGTCATGAAGAGATCTAAAGGATTGAATCTCCTTCGTCTTATTAGCATAGTCTGACAGAATATCAGCCGTATCAAGATTCTCGATAATTCGATCATATCTGACAAGTTCAGTTGAGACAGTAGGACTAATCTCTGTACGCTCCTCGGTAAACGAAACGTCAGATTCACAACTCCCTAGAATCAATCCAAAGGCAGTAATGAGGAAGACAAACTTGATGATTGAATTATTCACTTCGTATTATAAAATGATCGTATCCATCACCTAACGTCTTAACTTGCCGAGGATTATAGAGATAGAAGAATTATGAAGTCAAAATTAGATAAGAGACAGCTCAGATCATTCATAAAACGAGCACTGAATGAAGATGTGAAAGATGGTGATCATACATCGCGAGCATGTATACCATCTCGACAAAAGAATAGAGCAAAGCTTCTAGTAAAGGATAAGGGAGTACTCGCCGGTGTTGAGATCTCGAAAGAGATATTTACCTATCTAGATCCTAAGGCCAAAATCGAAGTGGTCATGGATGATGGCACTGCTGCCAAATACGGTGACATCTCTTACTACCTAACTTGCAACAGCCAAGCCTTGCTCATGGGTGAAAGACTAGCCCTCAATCTCATGCAACGACTCAGTGGTGTGGCTACCCTGAGTAGAAAATTTGCGGAAGCGACAAAGAAATATGACGTGACTATCCTAGATACGAGAAAGACAACTCCACTTCTTAGGTTTTTGGAAAAGTGGGCGGTAACGGTCGGTGGATGTAGTAACTATCGAGATGGATTATATGATCGCATTATGATCAAGGATAATCATATCACCGCAGCCGGGAGCATCACTAATGCAGTGGCGAAAGTGGAACGCTATCTCAAGAAAAACAAGAAGAGTCTTGATATGACAGTAGAGGTGCGCAATATCAAGGAGCTCCGTGAGGTCCTTAAGTTAAGTGCTCAGCCTCGAGTCATGCTCGACAACTTCGAAGTAGAGGATATGAAAAAGGCGGTGAAGTTGGTGAAGGGACGATTAGAAGTGGAAGCATCCGGTGGCATCAAGCTGAATACCGTGAAAGCTGTTGCAGCGACCGGAGTAAATTTTATATCCGTCGGTGCTCTCACGCATTCAGCTCAAAGCCTGGATCTTAGTCTTAAGATTATCGATTAGATAACTAAGGATAAGTTATAATTAAGAATATGAGTAGTGCCCCGAAAAAAATCATCGCAAGCCAAAATCGCACATCTCTGTGCATACTTGGTTCTTTGTGAATCATAGTTGAGTTTTGATCGGTCATGTAAAATGTTCACCATAAGTACTTTTTATGCTTGAGTAATAGGCATCTCGATTTCGCTCGATACCTGCATCTTCTTTCCTATTTCCACCTTCTCATTAGTCTGTGAATCTAGGACGATACTTAGAGTGACGTTTGGTTATGCCTAAGAATAGGCACAAACGATGCCATGGCAAAAAGGTTATATGTGTCCACTACTACCTGAGAAGTAGAGATAAGTAGTAGGTTTTAGCATGATGATTTTATATCATCTATATCTGCTACGTTATCAGTGGTTAGTACTTACCACATATAGTATATGTATACAGTGTGCGACTTTATCACACTAAAAAAATACCACTTTTATTTAGATGGCCCTAAGTGCTTTTTCACTTCCGTAAATAGAGATTGGGCCGATAAATCATGTTCTTGCAAACACGAAGAGTCAATTTTGAGGTCCGCTAACTGTCCCAGATAAAGCTGTTCTGGTTGATATTGGCTAGGGATGTAGATGGCTTTCTTTTTGAGCATGTGTAAGTCCATGATCGTACTATAACCACATCTAGAAATGACTAAACTAGCAGAGCCTAGCAAACCCTCTAACTCATCTGATGAAGCTAAGTCCAATACTTTGAAATGAGACCCAAGTGTCTTCATGTAGCTTGGCCTAGGAGCTGAAGTACCTCTTACTAAAGTAATCCTGTATTGGTTCTGGTCACTCAGAATATCATAAAGCTTCCTCTCGAGCTGTGTGCGGTCTGGTTCTACACCAGATAGGATTACTAATATGTACTGATCAGTTTGGTAATCGCCCTGCAGGGTACTTTCAAATCTGGATAGAGGTCCTATATATGTCTTAGGTATGGAAAGGCCTTGATGACTTAATGTCCCACTAAGTTGCTTCTCTTCCTCAGGATAATCAGGGACCCAACATTGGTCAAATCTTGATATCAACCTCGCTTGAATCTCAGAAGCAGATTTTTTGGCTAAGTTAGAATCAAAAGGAATCGTCAGTTGATGAGCCAAGATGACGGACTCTATTTCATCGGACCTAACTCCAAGTCGATGATCTGAGATGATCAGATCTATAGGGTGATTCTGAAGTATCTTCTTGGTCGCTTGATGCTCCGCCTGGATAGCAGTATAAGAAGAACTGAGATGGTCAAGATTTCTAAAAAAGGTGGGCTTGTCGGTATACTTTATATCGTATGACGGAAGCTCATGAAAATCATGATCTGGAAGCTCATTTCTTAACCACTCTAGAGCTAATCCGTCACTGGCTATTTCTACATGGTTATGATGAGAGAGATGCTTGATGAGCGGTATACATCTAGCGGCGTGACCTAGTCCCCAACAAAGTGGAGCGATCAATATATTACGACCTTGTATATCTGGTAGTAGATCAGTCACTGCTGAAAGATACTACGGACTAGTAAGTATCCTAGTCGAGTCTTATCTCGTCTGCCTTCTGATCAAAGAAGTTATAGTTATTCAGCGCAAGATTAGGATCAGCTTGTACATTGATCCACTTGTTGTACTTCATAAACCATCGCATCCTTAAACTTGGCCAGCCTTTTGTTACGTGTGACTTAACATAAGGATGTGTCTTGATAGTCAGCTTTGTCTTCGGTCGTGAACTGAAGACCATGTCAAGGTTTCTTTCGATATCATCAGTTACTAACAAACTCGGCGTGACAGATCCTGTACCTCGACAACTAGGGCATACTTCTGCAGTCTTGATATTAAGTTCTGGACGTGTTCTTTGTCTTGTGATCTGCATCAATCCAAACTTCGTCAGAGGAAGTATGGTATGCTGCGCACGATCACTTGCCATGGCTTTCTTAAAGGACTTGACCAACTTTGCCTTATTATCTGGTACACGCATATCGATAAAATCGATAATGATAATACCCCCGAGATCTCGAAGTTTTAGTTGTCTGGCTATTTCTTCTGCGGCTTCAAGATTCACCGATAGAGCGGCACTTTCTTGATCCATTTTCTTAGCCTTAGGACCACTATTCACATCTATGACGTGCATCGCTTCTGTATGCTCGATGATAAGATAAGCACCACTCCTCAGTGTAAGTGACTTACCAAAGGAAGACTTGATCTGCTTGGTGATACCAAATGTCTCAAAGATGGGTCTCTTACCATGATAGTGGTTAAGGATCTTCACTTGATCCTTAGCTATCGTGCCTAGATAACCTTTCAGGTTATGGTATGTCTGCTTGTTATTGACCACGATCTTTTGGAAGGAATCATTCAAGATATCTCTTAGGATCGTTTCTGTTTTATCTAGTTCCTTAAGAAGGAGCTGGAATCTCTTAGCATCTTGAAGCTTCTTGTGTATCTCTTCCCACTTCTCCATGAGCGCCATGATGTCTTCATGGATATCGGCTACTTTTTTTCCTTCTGCTGCAGTCCTGACGATAACACCAAAGTTTTTGGGCTTGATACTATCTACCAGATTCTTGAGTCGCTTACGTTCTTCCTCAGATGGAATCTTTTTGGAAACCGCTACGACATTCTTGAAGGGGCTGATCACTACAAACCTTCCAGGAATAGTCAACTCACAACTCAATCGAGGACCTTTAGTGGAGATAGGTTCTTTCAAGACCTGGACAAGGATTGGATCTCCTTTCTTCAGTACTTGATCTATACTACCACGTTTGTCTATATCTTTTGGTATCTGAAAAGTATCAAGCTTGGACGCTGTGATTTTCTTTTTAGCTACTCCAGATGTATACTTCGTTATGGAGGACAACTTCGGACCACAATCAGTATAATGGAGGAAGGCATCTTTAGGATGACCGATTTCGACGAAGGCGGCATTAAGCCCAGGCATTGTCTTCTTGATGGTACCTAAGTAGATATCACCTACATTAAAATCATTGCCGAGTTTCTCTTTGTGCAGCTCGATGAGCCGACGATCCTGCAGGATAGCTATATCAACTTCTTCCCCTGTAGAATCAATAATTAATTCTTTCTGCATATAAAGATCTATCTAGATCATAGCACGTATGGTGCTGTGGAGCAGTCACTTCAAAATCAGGAGAGAGATAAAATTACTTGAGTAGGTTAGGAAGCTTGAGTACTTCCATGATCTATATAACTGAATGGTTGATGAGAACTACTTAGTAACTGCCACTTAATTATAAAATGGTATAGAAGAAGTAATCAGAGATTACTTCTTCTTCTTATGTCTGTTTTTTCTAAGTCTTTTCTTCCTCTTATGGGTTGAAATCTTGTGTCTTTTTCGTTTTTTACCGCAAGGCATATATTATTTCTTTATGTTTTTAGTCTTCCTAGACTTATAAATCACAATTGGGTCGATAAAGTTCCATCTTGGCATCTTCACCTTTCGCCTGATATAATTGTACTAATAGGCAGTTAGTCGATCTATTTTTTGGCTCGATCGATAAGGCCCCTAATAATCTTTGCTCTGCTTTATCGAGCTGATTAGTTTGGAGTGCAAATCTCGCTATATTATTGATGACAGGCACGTTTTCAGGGAAGTTTTTATTAAGATCTAGCAATAGCTTTACACCTCTCATCGGGTTTTCAGCTGGTGGGTTTTCAGCTAATATGATCGCTTTATTAATCTGATAGTCGATCTGATCGGGAGCTAGAGAGATCGCATTTTCGATAGCCTCTAGAGCTTTATTGAGGCAAAGAGACCTCTCTTTGTCCTTCTGTGATCTCTTAATACAGATGCCATAAGTCGTTCCGGCTATACCCCAAGCTTCAGCATCATTGAGCGATAAGGCGATCTGCTCAGCATAGTATCCAGCGATACCTATCTCTCCAGCATCATACCAGACTGAGGAGAGATCTTTATAGATATCCACCTTTTCATCTTCATCAGCTTCTGCTAATTCTGACTCTAAGATTTGAATTCTCGCCTTGTTATTAGATGATAAACTAGAAGACGCTTCGAGCTTTAGAGCATTTACGTCAGTGGACTGAAGATTAAGTGCTCTCGTCTTTTCTCTTTCGATTAACTCAGTGGGCTTCGTCCTCATGGCGAGTAAGACCACAAAGAAAATTAGGAAGCCTATGATGGTTAAGATGTGAGATTTCTGCAGCGCCATCTCGACCTAGTCTGCTACTTCATCCTTAGGTAAAGAATGAACCGAATCCTTCACTTGATCTACAAATATCTTTGCTGGTTTAAATGCAGGTATGTAGTGTTCTGGGATCTCTAGTGATACATTCTTCTTGATGTGTCTTCCGATCTTCTTCGCTCTCTTCTTGATGATGAAAGATCCAAAGCCTCGGATGTATACATTCTCACCACCCGAAAGTGTTTCTTTGATTTCATTGAAAAAAGTCTCCATGGATACGAGTACATCCACTTTTGGGACTCCAGTCTTCTCTGAGATAAGATTAACCAGTTCAGCTTTCCTCATAAGTCCTTTAATAAGTTGGTTTCTAACAAGTTACGCTAGTTAGATTACGTAACTGAGTGGAACAAATTTCGCAATATTATTCACTTATCATAAATTTTTGCTCCTTTTTTTGAATGAGTTACATATTAATAAAATATACAATATGATGGCTTCAATTCTTTTTACTATCTAGCAAAAAATTAGAAATAACGATCTTATGCTATTATCAATGACGGGTTACGGAAAAGCTATAGACACCTATAATGGGAAAACTTATAGTATTGATATCAAGACCCTGAATGGAAAGGCTTCGGATCTTAGACTCAAGTCACCAACTCAACTGAGGTCTAAAGAAATCGATCTGCGAAAACGCATCATGAACAGTGTTATGCGCGGGAAGATGGACTGCACGATCTCCGTATCGGGAGGAGATAGCGATGTAGATTATAAATTAAACTTGCCCCTCATCGAGTCCTATCTCGAGCAACTCGAACAAGTCTCATCAAAGCACAGTCTGTCGGGTCAAGATCTTATACAGACGATCATCCGTATCCCTAATGTCGTGCAGCCTAATGACGAAACAATCAGCGACGAGGAGTGGTCTTTTCTTTCTCAGTTACTAGATAAAGCGATCAATCAGTTAGATGAATTTCGTAAGAAAGAAGGCGACTCCCTCAGCGCAGATCTCCAAGGCAGAGTCACACAGATCAGCGAACTCCTCACTCAAGTCGATAGTGTCGAGGCAGCACGGAAGACTGACCTCCTCGCTAAGCTTCATAAGAATATCGAAGAACATATCCCAGCTGAGTCCATCGATACAAACCGCTTAGAACAAGAGATCATCTACTATCTCGAGAAACTCGATGTACACGAGGAGAAAGTAAGACTCAGCCAACATCTCACTTACTTTATAGAGACACTTGAAGCACCTGAAAAGAATAAAGGAAAGAAACTAAACTTCATCTCCCAAGAGATGGGAAGAGAGATCAACACCCTCGGATCAAAGGCTCAATACAGTCTTTTGCAGCAGATTGTTGTACAGATGAAAGTAGAGCTAGACCAAATCAAAGAACAACTTGCTAATGTTCTTTAGGTAATAGTAAAATCATAAACCTATCTTGAGGACGAAATCCTTGCTATGCCCACATGTACTACACATGGAATCAAGATAGTCGTACAAACGAAATACGAACACAAGCACTCCGAGCCTAAGAACAAGAAGTACATCTTCAGTTATCGTATCGTCATCACTAATGAAAGTGAGGAAGCAGTCCAGCTACTCAGACGCCACTGGTATATCATAGATTCTGTAGGACTCAAAAGAGAAGTCAAAGGTGATGGTGTAGTAGGAGAACAACCTGTGATCGAGCCTGGAGGATCTCATACATATGTCTCATGGTGTCCTTTCGAATCAGAGATAGGTATGATGAAGGGTCACTTTACGATGCAAAAAGTCATTGAAGGGACGCTAAGAGATATCCCAGTACCCGACTTTACGATGTGTGCATCTCCACGATTAAATTAGTCAGTCACATACGAACTTTCAACTCGATGGCCTGATTTTTCGAAAGGTCCTTAACGACTCTAAAATTATCCTCAGTTCTTTTGGCTTTATAAGATATGCCTACAGTATTAGGTGTAGTCCAGCCTTCGTTATCAGCACGGATGATCACTATATTTTCTTGGCCAGGACGTAACTCGAAGTAGACTTTCTTCCCACCCTTTTCCAGTGAAATATTTTGCATCACCCAGTCTCCATTAAAACTGACAGAGACTCTATCTCCATCATATTTGAAGTGATCATATAGATCTAGTTCTAACCAAGAGCTATCAGAGCGTATGGATTCTGACATGATTATGTTCACAGGAGGTGGTGCGGGAGCACTCTCCTCTTTTTGTACTACGATATCAGCTAACTCTGGAAGTTCAGGTTTATTGATCGTCCGGATGTCTAACTCAGGATCTAGACTTTCATCTTCTAGCATCTCAAGAGGTATGCGCTCAGGATAGACTACTTTGAGATAGTGAGGTTCTTCTAATAGGTTGAGTACTGGCCAGTCATACTTTTTAAAAAACTCTTCGAGCTTCCATACATAACCCGATCCATACTCATTGATCTTAGGTAGCAACTGATAGTTATGGACATGGTATCCACTGCCAAATTGTTTATAGTCGTCTGGCACTCCACTACCATCGAGATATCCTTCTATATCTTTTACAAGAAGTTCTATAGAGACGATGGCCCCTTTGAGATCAGATCTCTCTCCTACCTTTTCTAATTTCGCAATACAAGCATCCAGCCACTTCAGTTCTTTTTTGACCTTTCCTAGATTATTAGTAACACCGCTTCGGCTATCATTTCTAAGTTGTCTTACCAGTTTTTTGATGTCGTAGTGGAGTTCTAATAGCGCCGTATATATCTGCTTTCTTTCAGGAGATAAATCTTGATTGTGATAAGTTTCTTGATGGAGCTTTTCGAAGACCTTCACGGCATTTCTCACCTTGTCATAATTCTCTAGGGCCTTTTCTATCTGCTCATAGATCGTCTGGATATTATCGAATTGGTCCAAATCTTCGGTCTCGATAATCTGATCAAGACTTGTGCGGTCTTGATTGAGAAAGTTGATTACATTTCTAGTATCCTGGATCAATCCCCAACTATTAAGGGGCATGTTGTTTCTTACTGGATCAGTCTTGAGTTCATTATAAAGTTCTATGGGTGAGTCATTTCCTATCACCAAGTTATTATCAGCAAATAAATTAGGTGGCAGGTGCTTGGCAGTATTCAGTATGCCTTCGTCGGAAGGAAGGTCGACATGCTCAGTAACTTGACTGTTATAGTTTTCATAGACTTGAAAGATGATCACCATCCGATGCACGGTCTCGTTGAGGAATCGGATTTCCTTGTTGAGGTAGTCTCTTTGTGCCTTGGTTAAAGTCTGAGAAGACAGTGATACCCACATAAATAGCATACTCATGCTCAGCATCCCAATCCTTATCCTTTTACGGTCTATCATCTCAATTATAACCTAGGCTAAAATATCAAATTAGCAAATACATTACCGGCCTATATGTACAAGGAGTACGCTTATATCAGATGGTGATACACCACTGATCCTACTCGCCTGTCCTAGTGTACGTGGTCGGATATCTGTTAGTTTTTCGCGGGCTTCGGCTGATAGTGATTGTATAACGGTGTAGTCAAAATTATCTTTTAATACGAGCGACTCTAGTCTCTCCATCTTTTCTACCATCTCTTTTTCCTTATTGAGATAGCCTTCATACTTCAAGTTAACTTCTGCAGACTCGATATGTGAGGTGTCGTATTTATTAAGTTCTTCATCAAGATGCGGAAGTACTTTTCTCAACTCCTGGATGTGAACTTGTGGTCGCAGTAAGACTGACTTCATCTTGACTTGCTGCTTCAGAGGAGCACTTCCTTTTTCCTCTAGCCAGCCATTAATCTGGTCTGGAGTAACAGCAGCTTTTGTGATGTACGCTTCTATATCGTCCATAGAATCTTGCTTCTGATCCACTCTTTCTAATCTCTCCGTAAGCCCTTTCATACCGATAGAGTCAGCTAACGGCGTTAATCTCAAGTCGGCATTATCTTGTCTGATCAGTATGCGATACTCCGCTCTTGAGGTAAACATGCGATATGGCTCCTTCGTCCCCTTATTAACTAAATCGTCGATGAGTACGCCGATGTAAGCATCAGATCTCTTGAGCACAAACGGTGCTTCTTCATTGATCTTCAAGTGCGCATTAATACCAGCCATCAGCCCTTGGCAAGCTGCTTCTTCATATCCCGTCGTACCATTGATCTGGCCTGCAAAAAAGAGATTCTTAACAAGCTTCGTTTCTAAGTTAGACCATAACTGTGTAGGTGGAAAGAAATCATACTCGATGGCATATCCGGGTCTAAACATCTTCATATTCTCAAATCCCGCCACTTTTTTCAGTGCCTTGTACTGTACTTCTTCTGGTAACGAAGATGAAAATCCATTCACATAGATCTCGCATGTATCCCAGCCTTCCGGCTCAACAAATAGTTGGTGTCTATCACGATCTGAAAAACGATCGATCTTATCCTCGATCGATGGACAGTAGCGAGGACCTAGTCCTCGGATGCGGCCATTGAACATCGGAGATCTGTCAAATCCTTTTTGAAGTTCCTCATGAACTTCAGGACTCGTATAGGAGACATGACAAGGCAGTTGCTTATCAAGCGTAGTATCCGATACAAAAGAAAATCTCTTGGGATCATCATCACCTGGCTGAATTTCCATCTTGGAATAATCCAAGCTTCTTCCGTCTATCCTAGGTGGTGTCCCCGTCTTCATACGCCCGGATTCGAATCCCAACTCTACTAACTGCTCGGTGATGCCAGTCGCTGCTCTCTCCCCTGCTCTACCTCCGCCGAGTTGCTTTTCACCAATGTGGATGATACCATTCAAGAAGGTGCCATTGGTGAGGACCACTGATCGGCTATTGATCTCAAGGCCTATGCTCGTTCTTACCCCAGTACATACTCCATCTTTGACTATAAGCCCCGAGACCATCTCTTGCCAAAAGTCAACGAGTGGATGTTCTTCTAGCATCTTTCTCCATGTCCCAGCAAAGAGCATGCGATCATTCTGAGCGCGTGGACTCCACATGGCAGGACCTTTAGATTTATTGAGCATGCGAAACTGCACGGTGCTAACATCAGTTACTCGCGCCGAGTAACCATGGAGCGCATCTATCTCTCTTACGATCTGACCTTTAGCCACACCACCCATAGCAGGGTTACAGGACATCTGCCCGATGGTCTGCATATTCATGGTAGCTAGGAGTACTCGAGACCCCATATTTGCGGAAGCGATAGCAGCCTCACATCCTGCATGGCCGGCACCAACAACTATGACATCGTATGTATCAAACATGGCTGCAAAACTAGTACCTATCTAGCTTATAATCAGTAGTGTCTGAAATACTGTAACTGATCCATCAATAATCACGTCTTGTAGAAAGAAGATCTTCAAACTCCTCAACTAAGCTATATTAGACTTATGAAGTATATCCTCATCGGCTTAACAGCAGTGGCTTTACTCGCCACAGCGTACTTTTCGAAGGACCTTTATGACGTCGTGCATGAGCGAAAGGCTAAGATGGAAGACTATGCCGAGATCAATATGGTCAACTATGAGCTCTTCAATATGCAGCTCTGGAAAGACAAGACGCTGGAGATCATCGATGGCGAGATAAAAGCTTTTTCTTTTTCTGAGGAGACGTACGAAGTACTGGATGATCAGATCCAGAACTATGCTCGCGTGATCCATAAGACTTACATCGAGGAAGGCGAGCTGACTGGTATCATCTTATCGGAGCTCAAGGCAAACGGCACGGTCAATAAGCTCTTCATGACGATCATCGAGCAGCAACTTCCTGATATCATAAAAAGTCTTAACCTGAAGCCTCAGATACCAGCTCTAGCCGACCAGATCGTCGGAGAGATCAGAGCGAATGAAGAACTCATCAAAGGTTATCTACAACAAGAACTACTTAGACTCGTGCTAGATGAAGAAACGGGGAGATACTTAGATCGAAGAGAAGTGATCTACTCGAAGTACAACCAACCTGACCTCGCTACTACAGATCAATACCTCCTGACGGATGTCCAAAGACTCGACGGAGAGATCTCTTCCTCGATTATGATCGTATGTCTTGGGATGCTCGCAGTCATCATACTCGCACTATTGATGTGGAAGATGATCGGATTCAACTATATGATTGGCTTTCTAACTCTTGGTTCTATCATGCTACTAGTACTTGGTGTGACGATGCCGATGATAGATATCGATGCTCGGATTAACTCTTTCATCTTCGAACTTTTTGGAGCACCGATAGAGTTTGATGAACAAGTCATCTACTACCAAAGCAAATCGATCGTAGAAGTAACGAAGACACTCTGGCAAGGTGGTACGTGGGACTTGAAGTTGGTCGGGACACTCGTCTTACTCTTTAGTATTGTTTTTCCATTCTTCAAGTTGCTCCTATCTGGTCTTTATATTTTGACTGATCGGGTGCGCTCTAGCGGATTTGCCAAGGGAGTGATATTCCATCTTGGTAAGTGGAGTATGGCGGATGTATTTGTCGTCGCCATCTTTATGGCCTATATCGGATTCTATGGCATCATCTCCACTCAACTCAATGGCATAGAGCGTAATCAAGGCGGCTGGGCGATCGAGACAGTGAACTACTCAAGGCTATCTCCAGGAGCGTTCTTTTTCACAGCGTACACGGTTTTGTCCATATTTATCAGTGTTATGATTAATCGACATGATAAAAAGAAGACCGTCGAAGTTGCATAACTCTCGTATTATCACTTTCGTAAATATTAGGATTATATATATCTAAATTACCCCGACCTAGGCACAATAATGCACGGTCATAAGCCATATCTTTGACCTGTATGTTCTACAAATCCATTGTACAAGGCCGGCTATCTTTTGGAACTCAAAAGAGCTACGATAAGGTGGTAAAAATGTTCGAATATCGAACTGAGACATACTATAAGGGAGACGTCATGTTGCAATTGGAGGAAGTCTTCCATCCTGATCAACTTTGTCTATCTGTGCCAAGATATGTTGGCAATGTAACGGAGAAAAATTTCAAGAATACCGTCGATCTCATCACCTACTGCTCACAGTTTGCAGTAGCTGGATCTATGCAAGCTTGGATGATCGAAGAAGGCAAGGTGCTCAACCATGCCAGCATCCGCCCTGAAAGCGACAGGACTGTTGTATCCCAGTTCAACAAAGGTGACAAACTCTTCAGAGAAAAAGATAAGAACACGGAAGCTCTTGCGGCATTTAGCAAGACTTTGGAGTCATTTGAAAAACATGCTCAGGCCTATGAACGCAGGGGATGGACTAATCTTCGACTCAAGAACTATGGTGATGCTCTCTATGATTTTAACAAGGCCATTGCGATAGATGACTCTATAGCTTTTGCATACTATGGCAAGGGCATCATCACTGCCAATGAAAATAATATCGAAGAGGCAGTAGAGTGCTTTACTCAGACTGTGAAGAAGTCCGTAGCGCTTGAGTCAGTCCACTGGAGAGGACGTCTCAGAAAAGCTGAGTGTCTCATCGAGCTTGAAGAATGGGAGAAAGCAGCATTCGAACTAAAGTTTTTCACAAAGAGAAAATTCCCAGAGACAGATTCTAATTATCGCAGAAGGCCTAGAGCTCTCTCCATGTATGGAAGGGTTCTTTATGAGATGGGTGAGTATCAAGAAGCCATAGATCATATAGATCAAGCGATCGAACTGATGGATGATGGGATGAAGGCCATGAATCTCGGTGAAGCCTTTTACAATCGAGCTCGAGCTAAGAAAGAATTAGGGATCAAAGACTTTGAAGCTGACATGAAGACTGCTGTAGAGCAGGGATCAACTAAGGCAGCAGCCGTTCTGGCCGAATAGAGGTATACACACCCTAATAGCACGATGCTGCGTTATTCTACTTTCAGTTACTAACTAACATGACTAGTACACATCCGATATATGTGATCTCCGCCATCATCTTAATACTGATGTCTTGTGGTTCACAGAAGACATCATTGGAACCCAAGTTGCCTGAAAGGTCGCAGCCGTCACCTACTTATGATACAGATGAAGTACTAGAAGAACGTATACAGAGGTTAGAACAAAAATTAGAAAAGTCTCCAGGAGATGAGCATCTTCAACTTCAACTTGCGGCACTACACCAAGATCTTGGACAGATAGATGAAGCTCTCGCATATATGGAGTCTCTAAGCGAAAGTGGGTATGCTGAAGATCCACGACTCTATGGCTCGATGGCTAGTATCTATGCTAGTCGTGATGAACATGAAAAGGCCCTTGATAATTATCAGAAATTTAGAATTGAGTTGCCTGATAGTACTGATGTCGCCATGAAAGTTGACGATAAGATTGCACAGCAAAAGTTTATAATCGAGCAGCTAGCTAACTCAGATGACATCAATCTAAGGCCATTTCCTGCTCCTATCAATACTCCAAACTCCGAGTACCTCCCTCAGTTCACGATAGATGAATCGAAGATGATTTTCACAAGAAGGATTCATGGTCAAGAAGACCTTGTAGAGGGAGTATGGGATGGAGACAAGTATGTTACTACGGCCATCTCAGAGCTAAATGGACCGCTCAATGAAGGTGCTCATACTATCTCTTCTGATGGCAACTATATGGTGTATACTTTCTGTGATCCTAAGGCTGGATATGGAAGTTGCGATTTATTTCGAACTCGTAGGATGGATGACGGCACATGGTCTAAGCCTGCTAACCTAGGAGCGAAGATCAACTCTCAATCATGGGACTCACAGCCTTCTCTAAGTGCAGATGGCAAGTTTCTTTTTTTTGTAAGCAGAAGAAAGGGAGGCCATGGAGGTAGTGATATTTACGCCAGTAAAAGAGGTAGGGATGGTAGATGGAGTAAACCAATAAATCTTGGTCCAACTGTCAACTCATCAGGAAGTGATGAGTCACCATTTATCCATGCAGATGGAAAGACACTATACTTCAAATCCAATGGCAGACTCAACATGGGAGGATCAGATCTTTTCAAGACTACCCTAGAAGAAGGTAAATGGACAGAGCCTATCCATCTCGGAAGCCCTATCAATACCACAGGAGAAGATGGAAATCTGGTTGTATCTCTTGACGGCACCAAGGGATACTACGCTACAGACAAGTACGAAGATGTACAGTATGATCAAACAGACTTATACCAATTTGACTTACCACTAGCGTACAGACCTTTACCAATGACCTTTGTGAAAGGGAGAGTAACTGATAGAGAAACAGGCCTTCCTCTTTCATCTAGAGTGAAGATCACGTATCTCGATGATTCGAAATTCAAATCTTTCTACCGGACAGATATAGATGGTAACTTTCTAGCGGCAGTACCCGTAGGTACTCCTACTCTACTACATGTTTCGGCAGATGGCTATGCTTTCTACTCAGATCACATCTCTTATCCAGAAGTGAGATATAGCGTAGATCCATATGAAGTAGATCTATCACTCGAAAAACTACAACCTCGATCGGCAACAACTGAAGAGGAAGCGATGGAGCCTATCGTCTTGCGCAATATATTCTTTGAGACAGGAAGTGCAGAGTTGCTGTCATCGTCTGATGAAGAAATTAATACAGTATATCAACTTTTACAAGATCAGCCTTCTATCTCCATAGAAATTATCGGCCACACTGATAATGTTGGATCAGATCAAGACAATCAAGCACTCTCACTCAGAAGATCCGAAGCTGTAAGGTTAGCAATTATGGACAAAGGAGCTGACGGAAATCGCATCGTAGCAAAAGGCCTAGGAGAAACTAGTCCGATTGACACCAATGATACAGCAGAAGGCAGAGCTCGTAATAGAAGAACAGAACTAGTCATCATCAACTAAAGCTTTGCATGGCGAGGAAGAAGAGGGTTATAGAAGATATAGAGGTTATAGACATAGCAGATCGTGGTCATTCTATCGGTCGAACACCAGAAGGTGAGATCGTCATCGTCATGGATCAAGCAGTACCTGGAGATAAGATCGATCTCATCTATACCAAGAAAAAGAAAGGACTCAAGCACGGGTTAGTAGAGAGATATGTACATCACTCAGAGCATCGCGTAGATCCGCGATGCGAACACTTCGGAACCTGTGGCGGCTGCAAGTGGCAGCACTTCGACTATGCCAGACAACTACACCACAAAGAGAATAGCGTCCGCCAGTCAATCAGAAGAATCGCTAAAGATGACGAAGCTAAAGTTGGGTCTATTATAGGTGCGGAGGATCTCTATAATTATCGCAACAAACTCGAATACAGCTTCTCAAGCAAGAGATGGTTAACTATCGAAGAAATCCAATCTGATAAGAATTTTGATCAGGAGCGTGGGCTGGGATTTCATATCTCTGGGGCATTCGATAAAGTGCTCAATATCGAGCAATGTCACCTCCAAGGTGATTACTCTAATACCATTCGCAATACACTCAGGGACTTAGCGGCAGAACATAGCTGGTCTTATTACGACATCAGAAATCACAAAGGCCTTCTCCGTAATGTTATGGTGCGTAACAGTAGTCTAGGTCAGTGGATGGTGGTTATCATTTACGGAAGTGATGATCTTAAAAAAATAGAAGAGGTCAACACTGCTCTTCAGGCTGCCTTACCGAAGGTCGATAGCTGGCACTACATCATCAATCTCAAGGCGAACTCAAGTACTTCGGATCTTGATGCTGTGCATATATCCGGACCTACTCACATAGAAGAAAAACTCGGTCAGATCTCTTATCGAATCAGTCCTAAGAGCTTCTTTCAGACGCATAGCAAGCAGGCTAAAGTGCTATATGATACCGCTGTGGAGCTAGCGAATCTACAGGGTGAAGAACTCGTCTATGACCTCTATACGGGGACTGGAAGTATAGCACTTTATGTGGCTCAAACTTGTAAGCATGTTGTGGGTATCGAAGTCATACCTGAAGCCATACAAGACGCCGTCCAGAATGCCGAGCGCAATGACATCTCTAACACAACATTTCTCGTGGGTGATGTGAAGGATGTCCTCGATCCATCATTCGAGCAAATACATGGTGCACCTGATGTGGTGATTACCGATCCACCACGAGCTGGTATGCACCAAGACGTCATTGATACGCTCCTTTCTCTGGGATCTCATAAGATCGTATACATCAGTTGTAATCCCTCTACGCAGGCTCGCGATATACTTCTACTGAAAGAAAAATATGACCTGATCAAAGTGATCCCCGTCGATATGTTCCCGCATACGAGTCATATAGAGTCAGTTGCCTTACTTACATTGCGATAGAAACAAATAGTAGTATGAAGAGACTTTTAGTAGTCATCTTTCTATGTCTGAGCTTAGTTGGGCTCAGTCAAAAGGACAGTGTGGTCTATGATCCCCTATTACTAGAAGAGGTGGTCATCTCAGACTTTACAACTGACAAAAAGTTGAATTCTTCCATCAGTCTCGCATCTATAGGTTCACCTGCTGACGTACAGCTACAAGGTGTAGCAGCTACTTTACAGAGGATACCTGGCATATTCTCTGATGCCTCCACGGGTGAGGTTTTTTCGAGAGTATTTGCCCGAGGTATATCGCTAAGCGCAGAGGACGATATAGGTTGGTACTACCTTTCTCTACAAGAAGACGGACTACCTATCTCGGCAGTACAGTACAATCAGTTTTCGCCAGATTTCTTCTTTCGGCCAGATGTTTCTCATGGCAGACTTGAAGTTGTCAAAGGAGGTAAGTCGAGCATCCTAGCACCTAGTGCCCCTGGCGGCATCGTCAACTTTATATCAGAAAAAACTCCCACGATCTACTCCACTCATGATCGCCTCACAGCAGGTATATACGGTAACGGTCGGCCTTACATCCGTGTAGAAGGATTCTCTGGAAGTCAGATAGGATCATCGACATGGTCTTATGACTTTGCCTATCTATATCGCCATGATCAGGGTCCAAGAACTTTGGACTATGCACTGAATGATGGTGGACAAATAAAGGTTGGAATCAAAAAGATACTATCCAAAGGCATCTTCACTTTTAAGTTCAAGTGGCTCGATGATCAGGTCAATCGATATACCGGCGTAGCGGCTGAAGACTGGGATGATCCTAGGCCAGCATTTGGTCAGAGCTTCCAACATACATCACTATTACCTCCATCCATCGAGGGCGGCGCTGTGATAGATCCAAGGCTCATCGATAATCCTAATAATAACCTGACAGCCTATGATCCTAGTAACGGTATAAATACTCGCGAGCTAGCAGCTACCTTAGGCCTAGATCTCAGTCTCGGAGAGTGGCGACTTACTGATAAAATGAAATTTTCAGCCAAGTCAATCAACTGGCAGACTGCTATCGGTGGTCAACCGCTAGGTTTGGATAACATAGTTACTTACTTTGTTAGTGGAGATCCCTTCCCACTAGGTACAGTAGACTTTACGGAAGTATCTAGTGGTCAACAGATAGCTTCTGTAAATAATTTTGGAGCATTTGGCGTCTTTCAGGGAGAAGCCCCTTCATTTGAATATCTCTCGGGTTCGCTTCCTAATGACGCCATACTGGGGAGTGGTGCTTGGTACAAAGACGACAGTATAGATGAGTGGATGAACCAACTTACCCTACAACGTAGCTGGGCAGATGTAGATCTGACTTTAGGAACATTCGCTAGTCGCAGTGCTGTGGATATACTCACTAGTGCGAGCTTCATCTATGCTACATACGAGCCAGAGCCACGACTACTTTCAGCTATCGTGACATCGTCTGATGGAGTATCTAGACCACTTAGTAATGGGCTAGGTTTAAGTAATCTCGGTGGTCTGTTTTATGAGGGAGCTGATATCACAGCTAGTCAGTTGAGCTTTTTTGCAGATACTGATCTTAGGATGACTTCTTCACTTAACGTAAATGTTGGCCTCAGGTACGAACGCATCGGTCACAATGGCACGCGCGATCGATCTGCACCAGCACAAGGCCTTGGCGCTCTTATAAAATCAGGTGAAGATCAAATCGATGCCTCATACAGTTATTTGAATTATTCACTTGCCGCCGAATATCTACTATCCGAAAAGACCTCTTCATTTATAAGGTTTTCTCAAGGACATAAAGCACCAGAGTTAGATTACTACATCAACAATTTTACAAATCAAGATATCCCACCTGAAAATCCACCGGCACAGTCTATCCGACAATTAGAAATAGGTCTCAAGCACAAGACTAAAGACATCAGTTTTGCAGGGACTTTCTTCGCCAGTAATTTGAGCGATGTAGCATTTTCTAATTTTGTATTTGACGATGCTGAGTCGAGAATCTTCTATACTCCGACCCAGTTTAATAGTAGTAGGACAGTAGGATTAGAATTAGAGTGGGCCGCAGCTCTGACAGAATATATTGGTTTAGACGCTTCTATGACAATTCAAAATCCAAAACTTACTGCCTTCACCTTATACGATGCAAATGGCACCATCGATATCGCTGATGATCAAACAATAGACTTTTCAAATAACACCATCCCACACAACCCTCGCTTCATGGCCAATGTCGGACTCACCTATGATCGCGGTGATTGGTTCGCAGGAACGCGATATAATTTTATAGGCAAGCGCTTTGGTAACATCGAAAACGCTTTCACCTTGCCTAGCTATGGCACCATCGATCTCGATATAGGATATGCCCTCAGTTCTAATTTCTCACTGGGCCTCAGAGTTAAAAACTTACTGAATAGTGGAGGACTAGCAAACTTCTTTGGACCAAACTCTTTTGGTAGCAATAGCGATGCTGCCACCACAGCCTTCATACAGGCTAATCCTAATGAGAGCTTTGTAGTGTTTCCGATTAGTCCTCGGGCGGTGTATTTTAGTGTGGATTATCGATTTTCTAAGCGTTAAGTTGAGTCTCTTGGCTCGCCGTTGATACATCTCGACCATTTTTCTCATTTAGCTTTTATCAGGGTATAGCCTGAATTTTATATTGCTTTTTTCAGGTTATTGCCTGATATTTGCATTTAATAAATCAGGTTATTGCCTGACATGCTATGAAAAGACAACAACAGATAGCTTTAAAAAGTCTAGATCAACAACTCAGTAGTTATGATACTTTGAGAAAGATAGAGATACCTCATAAAGGTTGGATCAATGCAATCAGAAAAGTACTTGGTATATCACTAAGACAACTAGGTGATCGTCTTGATATGAGGTCACAAAGTGTAGCGGAAGTAGAGCAAAGAGAAGCAAGCGGAGGTATTACACTTAATAATCTACATGAAGTAGGAAAAGCTCTACGGCTAAAACTGGTATACGGGTTTGTTCCTATTGACGGAAGTCTTGAGAATTTAATCGAGAGAAGAGCCTTTGAGTTAGCTAATGAAATAGTGAGCAGGACGAACACCACTATGACGCTCGAAGATCAACAACTCAATAAAGAAAAAGTAAACGCACAAATCAATGATTTAGCAGCAGAACTTATACACAACAGACCTCGTCACTTATGGGACCTTTAAGCGAAGAAGAAAGAGACGGGCTCAAACCTGATTATATAACAGATAGACAGACAGTTTATCAGCTAGAACAGACTAATATTGAGGATGCTCTTCAATGGTTGAGAACATCGAGGCTTAAGGTTGAACAAGTACTTTCCGTAAGCTTTATACAGCGATTACATCAAGAGATGTTTGGTCAAGTGTGGAAATGGGCAGGACTCTATAGGAAAACAGAAAAGAACATCGGTATCCTTCCACATCTGATCGCCATAGAAACGCAGAAATTAGTTGATGATGCGCACTACTGGTATGACCAAGAAACTTATGGTCCTATCGAACTCGCTATCCGTTTTAAGCATAGACTAGTCTCCATTCATTGCTTCCCAAATGGAAATGGTCGACACTCTAGACTTATGGCTGACCTCATCGTAGAGAAACTTTATAGAATGCCTTATTTCAATTGGGGAAGTAGTACTCTAGTAGCAGATGATGTGATTCGAAAGACTTATATCAGCGCACTGAAGAAGGCAGATAACGGAGAACTAGGAGATTTGATTGATTTTGCGAATAACCCGTAACTACCACCTAACAGCCACTTTCCCCATCGTCTTCCGACTACCAAGAGCATCATGAGCTTCAGCCAACTGATCAATCGGATATAATCCTCCATCCAACGGTTTTATAACCCCTTGATCATAAAGATCTACGGCACCTTTGATAACTCGACCTAGGACTTCTGATTTATGATCCGCTATGGCTAGCATATTGATCCCCATCAAGGACTTGGAAGGTGATAAAAATCCGATCGGATGATAAAGCCCAAAACCTAGAGCTACACCAGCTTTTGAAAATAGGTTCTTAGCACTCGTCAAAGACGCCGCACCAAATGCCATCATACGCCCTCCAGGACCTAAGAGCTTCATGCCTCGTTTTACGGAGCTGCCACCGACAGCATCAAAGATGAGGTCTATGCCCATCTCCTCTCCGATGATCTTTCTAATTGACTCTTCAAAGCGCTCACTTTTATAATTAATAGGATGGTCGACCCCAAGAGATTTGATATATGCTAGTTTTTCTGGAGTACTGGCAGTGCCATAGACGGTAGCTCCTTTTGCTTTTGCCATCTGACATAGAAGGCTCCCTACTCCACCTGCTGCTGCATGCACCAAAACATGATCTCCTGGATATATGTTCGTGATATCATGTGCCATATAGTACGCAGTACCACCTTGAGTAGCTAAGGCAGTCGCTATAGTTGGTGGCATATCGTTAGAGATTTTTGCTACACCTAAGTAGTCCGTACAAGCGTACTCAGCATATCCTCCAAACCGAGTAAGAGCGGTGACTCGGTTACCCAATTTCAGATCTGTCTCTACATCATTAGCAATAGCATCTATATGACCCACTACATCATAACCAAGTATACCAGGCTTAGGTGGTGCCTCCGGATACATCCCTAATCGAGCCATGACATCAGCAAAGTTGAGCCCAAAGGCTTCTACCTTTATACGTATCTGACCAGATTCTAATTCAGGTATATCAGTCTCCCTTATCTCAAAAGCTTTAGTAGCATCACCATTCTTTACTAAGTATGCAGCCTTCATATTCTCTATTTTACACTAATCTACAATACTCATCCACAATACAATACCTAAGTTAGCTGAACAGAAATATGAAGCAGTTCACCCGTCTATATCGAGAGTTGGAAAGTAGTACGAAGACGAGTGTAAAACTTAATGCGCTAGTAGACTTCTTAACCTCAGCTCCAGCCAAGGACAAAATCTGGGCGATAGCACTATTCTCTCATCGTAGACCACGGAGGACTGTTCCAACTGCTAAGTTGAGAGAGTGGGCAGCAGAAGTGAGCGATATCCCGGCTTGGCTGTTCCAGGAGAGTTATCACATTGTAGGTGATCTCGCTGAGACGATCAGTCTAACGCTACCTAATGCAATCGAAACCTCCACCAAGACACTTTCTGATTATGCACATGAGATCGTAGAGTTAAAAGACGAAGAAGAGGTAATTAAAAAAGAATACATCCTCCAAAGCTGGCAGGGTCTCAATAAAGATGAGAGGTTTCTTTTTAATAAACTCATAACTGGTGGCTTTCGCATCGGCGTCTCTCAAAAGATGATCACTAAGGCAATTGCCAAAGTGCTGAATGAGGATGAAAATAAGATCGCACATCGCCTTATGGGTGACTGGTCGCCGCTGACTACCACTTATGAAGAGCTATTAGAAAATGCAGATTGGCAATCAGATATATCTAAACCTTATCCATTTTATCTGGCGCATGCACTTGAAGGTGAAGTATCGAACTTAGGCAAGATATCAGATTGGCAAGCGGAGTGGAAATGGGATGGAATACGAGCACAACTTATAAAAAGAGAAGGTGAAATATTTATCTGGTCTCGAGGGGAAGAATTAGTCACTGATAAATATCCAGAATTCGGCGTTCTATCAGAAGCAAGTCCTGACGGCTGGGTCATAGATAGTGAACTATTAGTTTATAAAGATGGACAGATACGCCCTTTCAACGAACTGCAAAAAAGAATTGGGAGAAAGACAGTCAGCAAGAAAACCCTGAAAGAATATCCTTGTGTAATTTTTGCTTATGATCTCTTAGAATACAACGGAGAGGACTTAAGAGAGCTCTCACTCAGAGAAAGACACGCTCGTCTTACTAATCTTGTCAAAAATCTACATCAAGAAATACCAAATTTGATATTCTTATCAGAACCAATAGACTGCAAATCATGGAAGCAATTAGAAGAACAAAGGCTTACGGCAAGAACTCTTAAGGCTGAAGGCTTGATGCTCAAAGCCAAAGATGGTACTTACAAAAGTGGCAGAAGGCGAGGCGAATGGTGGAAGTGGAAGCTAGACCCTTACACCATAGACGCAGTGATGCTATACGCTCAAAGAGGCCATGGGCGTCGGTCTAATCTCTATACAGACTACACTTTTGCAGTTTGGAATGAAGAGGGGAAGCTAGTTCCATTTGCGAAAGCGTACAGTGGGCTTTCAGATAAAGAGTTCGCTGAGATCACTCGCTTTGTCAATAAAAATACGATCGAAAGGTTTGGCCCTGTGAGGTCCGTCAAACCAGAGTTAGTTTTTGAATTACATTTTGAAGGTATCAATCAGTCAACACGACATAAGAGTGGTGTGGCGTTGCGATTTCCAAGAATGAAAAGATGGCGTCGAGATAAGCCTGCTGAAGAGGCTAATACACTTGCTGATCTTAAGAAATTGCTTAGAGAGTAGTCTTTACACCGCGATATTATGAGCTGAACAGTTTTTAAAAAACTTCGCTTTACCAGCTTCATAGAGTCTAATATCTATGTTACAAAGCTCATTCATAAAAGACAGTTGATCTTCGCTAAATTCTAGCTTGTTCTTAGGTCTATTTCTGTGGTGAGGTCGGGATAGATTCCAATTGAATTTTGCATTGAGCAATTCAATACTTTGAGGCAAATATTCTAAAATTCCAATCACATCAATACTATCCAATAGACGATTGGCAAGTTCAACATCAAAAGTGCTCTTTTCATATTCCAATGCTTCTTGTATCCTCGCCCCCTCTACCCTACGGCACTTCTCAAGTATTTCATCCATTTCCAATTTATAGAATCTTCGTCCTTTTCGCGAATGATAGTTGATAGCGGATTGCAACCTGTCAACGGGATGTCTCATAAAAGTAAACACCTTGGGCCTTTGCTTTCTATAGTTTTCAGTCGGAAACAAACCATAATGCCCTATTAACAATCTTCTGCTTTCTGGAAGGTAAGATTTCCAGTTCTCATAATATTCACGCTTAGAGACATAACCTCCACGTTGCTTGATATAATAATCTACTGCATTGGGATATACTTCTGTTGCATTAAACTGATCATAGAGCATGTATCTGATGGAGGTGCCTCCAGATTTTGGTATATGCATAAAGTAATACCAGTCGTCATCTTTATCAAAATCTTGGATAGATGAAAGAAGTAGTTCTCTCTGGTGCTTATGCAGATATCTAATATCAGTCCAGTCCATAGTATTTTATCAATACTAATAACTCCCCTCCCGAGCTTTCTTCAATATAAAGTTATGATACCAAGACGGCGACATCTTTCTAATCTGCACAGCTATCTTCTCCATCTTGCCTAGATGGATTTCCTTTTTTCCACTACTAATGGCGTCGATGATAGAGTTAGCACATGCCTCAGCTGAGATACCAGCATCTTGATTAGGGTCCATCACTCCATGCACCTTGCCATCACCGCTTAAAGCATTGATCGATATATCAGTTTTCACATAACCGGGGCATATCATGTGTATACCGATACCATCGTCAGTAACTTCCGCTCGAAGAGCATCATAGTAGCCATGTAGAGCGTGTTTGCTTGCTGCGTAAGTAGATCGGCCTGCTGTAGCTAACTTACCTGCGATGCTTGATATCACTGCGATATTACCAGAGCCACGACTTGTCATATGAGGAAGAAGCGCTTTTGTAACAGCGATATTTCCAAAGAAATTCACCTCAAAGATGCGTCTGTCTACTTCTAAATCTGTTTCTCTTACAAGTCCTCTTTGGCTGATACCAGCATTATTTATGAGCACATCAACTTTCCCAAAAGCTGCTATAGCTTCTTTTGTTTTTTGAGATATGCTAGCAGAATCGGATACGTCCATCGGCAAGATGGAAGATTCCGATTGGAGATTTTTAGAAACCATCTCAAGCTTTCCAACATTTCGCGCTGACAATATCACCTTAGCTCCTTGCTGACTGCATATTTCAGCACATGCCGCACCGATACCAGATGAGGCTCCCGTGATCCACACAACTTTATCTTTCATAGTTTCCAAGATAAGAGGATTTTTTGCCAATTAGATCATCAATATTTGCATGACCTTATTCTACCTTGTATAGAAAGTTTCATCTATGAAATCCAACCCATATTACTTTTCGGAGGAGCATGATCTGTTCAGACAGACTTTTAGAGATTTCCTCGAGAAAGAAGTAAAACCTAATGTCGATCAATGGGAAAAAGATGGATTCCTACCCCGAGAGATCTACAAAAAATTTGGTGACATGGGCTTCTTCGGGATGACTTTTCCTGAAGCATATGGAGGTATGGATAGTGATCTCTGGTATAATGTTGTTTTTGATGAAGAGCTTGCTCGGGTGAATAGTGGTGGATTCTCTGCAAGTATAGGAGCTCACCCTTTACTCGCCCTTACCCATATCAATGCAGAAGGTAATGAAGACCAAAAGCAGCGTTATCTGGTGCCTGGGATCAAAGGCGAAAAAGTAGGATGTCTAGCAATCACTGAACCCGGTGGAGGATCTGATGTGGCAGCGGTAAGAACATCCGCCAAGAAAGATGGGGACTACTACATAATCAATGGGTCAAAGACCTTCATCACTAATGGTGTCCTTAGTGATTTTCTAATCGTAGTGGTACAGACTGATTCTTCAGCTAAGGGAAGTCGAGGGCTCAGTCTTCTGATTATCGATCGAGATACACCTGGTGTCTCTGCTACAATGTTAGATAAGTTAGGTTGGCGAGCATCAGATACAGGCGAGATTGCTTTTGATGATGTAAGAGTTCCTACAGAAAACCTCCTAGGAGCAGAAGGTCAAGGGTTTTTCTACATTATGCAGCACTTCGTATCAGAGCGATTATCGATGGGTTCTGGCGGTGTAGCAGCAGCTTCATATGCTCTAGAACTTACGCTCCAATACATGAATGAAAGAGAAGCTTTTGGCAAAAAAATCAATCGCTTCCAAGAACTTCGTCATCGGATTGCCCAGATGGCATCTGAGATAGAGATGAACAGGATCTTTGTATATGAGCTATATCGCCGATACAACTCAGGCGACTATCCGGTTAAAGAATCATCTATGTGCAAACTCCTCGGCACGCAACTAGCTGACAAGGTCATCAATGACTGCCTACAAATGTTTGGTGGATATGGATATATGGAAAGCTATCCACTTGCTCGCATGTTTCGTGATGCGAGGCTGGGGCAGATCGGTGGAGGCACTTCAGAAATCATGCGTGAGATTATCTCTAAGACGATGATAGACGCACGAGAGTATAAAGCGCCGACCGCTTAAAGTAGTGACTTATCTTTAGAGACTGATCCATTCAATCTCATACATTGATTTTACATTCTATACGCCCATATCTCTCTGGCTATGACTTATATGATAATAATGATGACGCACGTGTCTTTAGACACAATCAAAGCCACTATCTAAAATATCAGATTAAGACTGACAGCCAGTGAAGAAGGTAAAAGAGTCCTCGTTGACCACATGAGCTTATACTGCTTCTAAACGTCGTTTTACAAGAAAGGCGATAACTCTAACGGTTGTAATATCTAAAGCAAATTAAGTCAATCGTGCAACCTCTCATGGATTTCACAGTCTTTATAGTCTGAAGTTCAGAGAAAACTAGACTATACTAAATCAACATTACTATGCTTCATGCAACTGCAACGCATCTTCTATGCATAGTCCTAGTTTTGCCGATAGTACTACTTACAGCCAAAGACATCAAGAAGCAATGGATACCTCTTTTACTCTTTATGGGGTTCTTTCTATTGAATGTCACATTGCTTGATCTCTTCTGGCGAATCCAAGAGTCTACATGTAGTGCAAGATGGAACTGGTTGGGCAAGTTAGCCGCTATAATAGGGTCTGTCTTATTCTATCGATTCTTCCGAACATATTTTAAAGAGTATGATTTCTTCACCCTAAAACAAAGACAAGGGTCTATAAAATCAAATATCATCCTAACGGTAATTATCGCACTAATTGTAGTTGCTATGGGAATCTTCCTTTATGGTAAAAGCGACCCAGACTTAGAAACATTCTTTTTCCAATTAGGGATGCCTTCATTAGATGAGGAGTTCGCTTTTAGAGGAATCATGCTTGGCCTCTTATTAACTGCACTAAAACCAGATCTAAAACTGGGTTCTGTCAACTTTGGAAGTCCAGCAATAATAGTAACGGCCATATTGTTTGGCCTGGGGCATTCTTTACATATAAATAGCAACTGGGATGTAAGTCAAGATTGGCTTTACTTCAGCTATACGTTTGCCTATGGCCTTGCCCTGGGTTGGATGACAATCAAAAGCAGGAGTATTCTTTTCCCGATCATCTCTCACATCTCATCAAATGAAATAGGTACAATGATCACATGGCTTAAGTAAACGAAGCCCATTAAAAAAGTATATCAAAAACCTTAGTGTTCAATAGGCGCCTACCACATAGTTCAACTTTCGTAAATGCTCTTCTGATCTGACTTATTCTAAGCTTCTAAATAAGGCACACCGTAAACTATAAATAAGAGTAAGAGAACAAAGAAAAGTAGCGGCAGCTTAAAGTGTTTGATGACGGATGCACCTGTAAATTTCTCATTGTCCCAATCATGGGTGAGCATTTTCCATAGTGCCATGACCAGGGTTATGACAAAACCACTACTAAAAATTAAAAATCCAAGAGCAACCATATCGTTTGTTTGATCAGACAAAATAGAGCCTTATCAACAAGTAAGGTTAGACTCCCGATATAAAATCACTAATAACCCTAATTTCTGATCTCTGCCTAGTCCTTTGGGAAAATTCATGATACCCTCTTCTTAAGATATCTAATCTGGCCGTTGTGATTAGATTCATGTTCAACTACATGAAACCACTTACAGTAGTTATTAGTCGGATGGCTCCAAAAATTATCATCAACTAGTGCGAGCCAATCATCGTCTCTTGATTGCAGTTCGTTAAGTGAGAAGTCTCTTACGTTATCTAAAAGTTCTAAATAAAAGCCTATATCATACCCCCGAATTTGCCTTCTTCCTCGATTACCAAGGTTAGAGGCAGCGTCCCACTTTGCATCATCTTGAGAGGAAAGCCCTTGCCAGTGTCTTCCGTCAAATGTATTGATCTGATAAAATCTTTCTGTAGCGGCTAGGTGCCAAAGCATCCCTCCGATAGTATTAGAATCTTCATCATGTAGGTAGTCGAGATCTTTTATAGCAAGGTCTCTTACTTCATTTAGAATGACGTCTCTCATCCAATTCATCATAGAGACGAGAGTGCCGACCTCCGGCGTATATCCATCTTTGGGTCCAACAATGTTTATATCACTTACCTGTGTAGAAGGTGTTCTTTCTACTCTTTGAGTCCTCGGCAATATAGCCGCGCCGGCTACAAAACTTGCTTGGGCAGTGGATTTCAGAAATGCTCTTCGCTCTTTTAGATGCTTCATAACTATGTTTTTGGTATCACCCTTTACAACTAGTTAGGAAATATCCAATACAGCTAAGAATCCAAGTGAAGGATTAACCTAGCTTTAACCCATGCATACTCTTGACTTAATTCAGTCTCGACACTCTTTTGGTTTGGGAGAAAGTAGATAAGTCATGATTAGTACTATCGAGAGAACTATCAGGACGATAGGTACTTGGATTAGACCTTCCCAAAACCACGAAATATTAGCCTCTGTTCCGTCAGATGTAAAACTGAATGAGAAGGAGATTAAAAAGAAAAATATCGATAAATAGAGTGCTGTCTTTTTCATTTTCGATGTCTGGTTTGTATCATCCAAAAATCAGCAGCAAAGCATACAAAGTCAATAAAACAGGGGTTGAGAAAGGGTTGATATTTGAAACCTAGCTTTGTACAACTACGATTTAGCAGCAGATTTTAGCTCTTTTCGATTTTTTATTTTGAGTTTCTTATAAAGTTGATTGATGTGAGTCTTCAGGGTACTCTGCTCGATAAAGAGTAGAGACATGATCTCTTTATTTGACTTGCCAGAGATAATAAGATCACATATCTCCGACTGACGACTTGTAAGGGTAGAGCGCAATTTTTCAAAAGATGTTCTTTCCTGCTTATAGCTCTCACTTATGGCCTTCGAAAGTTCCTTGATTCTTCTTTGATCTATCCGGATGTATACCAGCCCAACTAGTATGCCTACTACAACAAGAAGGAATATAACCCTTGGGTACTTTGCTAGAACAAGCGTGGTTTCATCTTTGGAGACAGTTATCGAAACTGCTGAAAGAATTAAGAACAGAGCAAGGCCAAGAAAGTATCCTTGATATTTAGCAATTTGATCATAAAGTTTGCTCATCAACTCAATGTGACTAAAGCTCATGTAGATGAGGTGCTGAAGACTGGGCTCCCATCCGACTCACAGCGATAGATGATGCTATTGTCGCAAATTCAATTGATTCTCTCCATCCTTTTCCTGATTCTAAACCAACACAGAGAGCACCATTATAAACATCTCCTGCAGCAGTGGTATCCTGTACTTCTACTTTCTTAGCTTCCACCATAAAGCTCTCTTCCTTTGACATATAAAAAGACCCTTGGCTTCCTAGAGTTATGATCACATGAGTAACTCCTTTATTTAGCAAAGAAGACGCTGCAGATCGTGCAGAAGTCTGTTCATCGACATCTATACCTGTAAGAAGTTTAGCTTCACTTTGATTAGGTGTTATACAGTATAAATCCTTCATCGCTTCATCAGAAAGGGCAAGCCCAGGAGCGGGATTCAATACAATCTTCTTTCCAAGCTGTTTTGCTTTTGATATGACATACTCTACTGTATCAAGAGGGATCTCTAGCTGCACAAGTATAAGTTCACTTTGCATAATTGAATTTTCTAATTGATCGATATCACTTTTAGAAAGTTGTGCGTTCGCTCCAGAGGCGACAACGATTTGGTTTTCTCCGTTTGCATTGACAGTTATCAGGGCTACACCTGAGGGGTGATCTTTATCGATGAGAACTCCTGTTGTATCTATTCCTTCCTTCTCAAAACCCTTGATGGCTTGAAGCCCGAACATATCATCTCCAACCTTTGATATAAAACTTACCTCTCCACCAAGTCTTGCAGCAGCAACTGCTTGGTTTGCACCTTTCCCTCCAGGGAACATAAAAAATTCACCCCCTAAGAGGGTCTCACCGGGAGAGGGAAACTTGTCCGACTTGACAACCATATCCGTATTGGTGCTTCCTATGACGAGTATACGACCCACACTTTCTAATTTGATTAAGGCGTAGCGGCTACCCACACCTCTCCGCTTTCGAGGTATTCTTTCTTCCAGATCGGCACTGTCTCTTTAAGTGTATCGATAGCATATTGGCATGCTTCGAAAGCAGCAGCTCTATGTGGTGTACTAACGGCTATAACAACTGCTATATCACCTATATCACAAGTCCCTACCCTATGGTGGATACTTACCTTGATCGCAGACCACTTTTCAAATATAGAAGCGGCGATCTTCGCGATCTCTTTTATGGCCATCGGCTTGTATGCTTCAAAATCAAGCTTCGTAACCGCCTCACCTTTGGTTTGATCTCTAACTGTGCCGACAAAAATGGCGTTGCCCCCTGCTGCATTGTCCCTTACAAAATCCGAGCATGTATTAACGTCAAGGGGCTGCTCTGAAATCTTGATATCTAGTTTCTCCATTATCCTCCGCTCACTGGTGGGATGATAGCTAACTCATCGCCTTCTTTGATGACGTAATTGTCTTCTTCGTAGTTTTCATTCACAGCTATGGAAAACTTACGGAGTGTCTCAAACTTCGGGAAGCGCTCTGATAAAGCTTCTTTAACCTGTGATATGGTAGCTTGTTCTGTTACATCCATCTCACCCTTGCGTGCGCCGACTATCTCCCTTGCTATGCCAAATGCTAATATGCTGACCTTCATGGTAGTTTCCTATTCATTCAAATGTAACGCTTATCCTACATCTTTATCAGCAGTTGCTAGTTGCGAGTTCTATCCTCATAGACTATCTTCAACGCAAGATCTGATGAATTTATAGATGACGCTTCATGATAATCATGGGAGGGAGATGTCTTATCTCCGTGTGGCAGTTACTGACAGATGTAACTTACGCTGCCAATACTGCATGCCCGAAGAGGGGATCAAGTATGTTGAGAGATCTCATCTATTATCGTATGAGGAGCTACATAGGATCATATCTATCCTTGCTACCAAGGGCATCCATAAAATAAGAATCACAGGAGGAGAGCCATTCTTGAGAAAGGATCTCATGCCATTCATCGATAGAGTTAATGCCATAGATGGTATCAACTCCATCCATATCACAACTAACGGCACTCTTATAGATGAGCACATCCCATCATTTACGAAAGTGGGTATCAAATCAGTCAACCTAAGTCTCGATAGTCTTGATCCCGAACGGTTTAAAACAATCACTCGAAGGGATGATCTCCATAAGGTAATGGATAGCTTGACTCAACTCGTCGAACATGACATACCGACGAAGATCAATATGGTGGTTATGAAGCAACATAACATCGAGGACATACTTCCTATGATCGAACTCACAAAGCATCTGCCCATCAGCGTCAGGTTCTTAGAGGAAATGCCATTTAATGGTAGCGGGATGAATGACGCTATCGGCGTATGGTCGCATGTGGAAATATTGGATTATATCAAGCAACATCATAACGGGCTGTTATCAGAAGCTTTTGAAAAAAGTAGTACTTCAAACAACTACAGAATACCTGGTTATGAAGGATCCTTGGGGATTATCGCTTCTTATAGTCGTACATTTTGTGGGACTTGTAATCGACTCCGACTTACACCGACAGGATTACTGAAGACCTGCTTATACGATCAAGGCATCTTCAATATCAAGGATATGATCCGTGCTGGAGCGTCTGACGATAATCTTACTACTGCATTACTTGAAGCGATCGGATCTCGTGCCAAAGATGGTCACGAGGCAGAATCTATAAGGTCAAACAGCGGAATCACTGAATCAATGGCAACTATCGGCGGATAGTTGTTAATCTAAGGTGACTAACCCTTTGAAATGAAGTCTTAATGCAAATATATAAATGATGAAATCAATCTATTTTCTTTTGAGCTCACTGCTCATTACCTCAGTTTCATGTTTTCAAGGTTCGGTAGATACTAAGCCTAATCAGGAGTTCGAATACCACTCTGCGGTCAGAGCAGACGGTACCGCCTTCTATGCTTACGAGCATGCAAAAGGGCAAGTACACTATATGCTCGACTATGGCGATGAAAAAGGAGCTTGGAGGCCATTTGGTCCACAAATGACAAGTCATAGTAACGTCAATCTCGGATTTGACGTGGTGGAAAGAACTGGTGCAGCTTCATACTATCTGCTTCACTCAGAGAATGGCCAGTTATACTACATGATAGAAGGCACCAATGCTTCAGACTCATGGCAAGCTTATGGCAATCGGATCTCTAGCAATGGAAGAGGATCTTACGAGTTTGATGCACAAGGAAGAATAGAAGGCAATTCCTTCTATGCTCTCGATACTAAATCAGGACAGATGTACTTCATGAACGACTTCGGTGATGAAGCGGGTACATGGATGACATATGGAAGTGAGCTCTAGGTTATAGAGTTCATCACTAATGATCACAACCGATAGGAGATCCAGGTGGCATATCAAATACCTCTGGTAAGATGATATCACTTGGATCTTCTAATCCTTGCTCGATCAAATACTTCAGGTAGTTATCACCAGAAGTATCTTCAAGTCTTTCTTCTAAGATAGATGTCAAAGTCGTTCTTATCACAGCGATAACTGAAGGATCACCACTATCGCTCATCGTAGCAGATAACATATGCTTGACCATGATATATCTGACGATATCTTCTATCGCACCATGATATGGGTCTACTGATCGCTGGGCCATAAAAGACTTGCCAAGCTGATCTACATACTCTGACAACTTCAGAGAGTTTCCAAGTACGACATTGTTACGATGTATACGAGCCAGTCGATCTGGATGAAGTAAGGTCCCAAAAGCCATATGTGCATACGACTCTGCGGGAGCAAGTCCGTCGAAAGCGAGATTAGATCTTCCGTCAAACGTCTCTCGGTCTCTTCTATATCCAAAAGCTGGAGGTGGGAGGATGTCTACTATCTCTTGTGGTATAGAGAGTTCGGAAGCCGTCAGTGTATTGATGATGGCCGCGAGTGCTCCTCTCTGTCGGTTCAGAGAGATGGGTTGTACAGTATGTTCTTGACCATCTCCTTTCACAGTGTAGCTATATTCTAATCCGCCGATTAATTTAGCAGCGCCTTCCATCTGATACCTATGCATCAAGTAGAGAGGCACCAGAACTTTCTCTAGTTCTGAAAGCGGTGTCCCTGTGGTAATAGAATTCTCTCCAAATCTTCGGAGTCCATTTTTCCTAAGCTTCACGAGCCTATTCAACTCATCAACCGGATCAGCACCATTGTCCCAAAGGTGAGCTGCAGGATGGGCTCCACCGAGTGGACGCGCATCAGAATCTGAGATAAACTGATAACCTGCACGCTGTGCATCTTGTATGATCTTTTGTAAACCTTCATCCTCATCTTGACTATCACCAAATTCCGAATATCCGTAGGTGATCGTCACCTTATCCCAGTCACCGATCTTCGTATCATATGCATCTTCAAAGTTCAGGTCCCCAGCAAGATTGAGCTCGATATAAGGATGAGGGTAGTCCATCACGGAAGCTCTATTTTTTACGCTAGCGGCAAAGTTATGAGCGAGGCCTATCGTATGACCTATTTCATGTGCGGACAACTGACGAAGTCTAGCGAGTGCCATCTCTTTCATTACTTCTGTATTATTATCGCTCGAGGCAAATGGTGAGAGTATTCCCTGTGCAATCAAAAAGTCCTGTCGTACTCTGAGCGACCCAAGTGATACGTGACCTTTTAAGATTTCTCCTGTTCTTGGATCTGTTACAGATGCGCCATATGACCAACCACGTGTGCTACGGTGTACCCACTGGATGACATTGTATCTTACATCCATCATGTCAGCCCCTTCTGGCAACTCCTTTACTTGAAAAGTGCCCGGGGAAAATCCCGCCGCCTGAAATGCTTGATCCCACCAACTTCCACCTTCGATCAAAGCTGACTTGATTGGATCTGGACATCCAGGATCCATGTAGTAGATGATCGGTTCTTTAGCATCGCTCACAGCAGCATTAGGATTTGTTTTTTCGAGTCTATGACGATTGATATATCTCTTGACCATAGGCTCCTCGATTGGTGTCGCATAGTCTGCAAACGACGTCATATTAAATCCAGCGAAAGGATGAAATGCTCTTGGTGTATAGTTATCATCAGGCAGCCTTATAAAGCTATGATGCTGTCTTACTGTGATCGCGTCTGAAGAAGGAGTAACACTTCTAATATATCCACCTTGAGCTTGCCCAGTAAATGTCAGCAGCGCTTCAAACTCCGTGTTATCTGGAAAAGCCTTCGTCCTAGGCATCCATACGCCACTGCGACTTTTGTCCACTTTATAAGTGCCTTGATTACTGCGCTTTAGTCTTTGAGAAACTCCATGAGTATCATTCATCAGCATCGGTGTAAGGTCGATCTTATGAGCACCTCCTACACTTCCCTCGAGGATTTCAAATCCCCAGATCACAGACTGAGCGAATGCCTCTTCTACCGCTCTCCTTTCTAATGGATTATCACTGATAGCTCTGTAGTCCATGTTGGGCTGGACCAGTAACAGCTTGTTACCGATCTTATCGAATCTCACGATACGTTCGCTTCCTAACTGTCCTCGATCTAATCCAATGTCATTAGACCCAATACCAGCCGCTAGCGAGCCTACATAAAGGAATTCTTGTCCTAGGGCATCTTGTGGTACTTCGAGCGTAATCTTGCCAGTACCTTCATCCCAACTAAAGGAGAAAAAGCCTTGCTGCATGTCCTGTCCTATCAATAAACTCAGGCTCAGCGTTAATATCAAAGTATAGAAGTATCTCATCTTTTTCTTTTTGCAATGAAAAGGTAAAAAATCATGGTGAGGAGCGAGATTATTAATCCGAGACTTTCTCTGACTAGCTCGATATATGGTGATGAAGCTTGCATGGAAGTAGTGATGCTTGGCATCCCGTCATCCATCCAACTCATTAGATCAGGTATATAGAAGATCAGTGATACAAGTAGTAGTGCTACAAAACCAGCATTTATAAATACATAATGTTGATCCTTAAAGGCTAAAAAAGCTACTCCTGATACGCCGATGTACATGATAATCCAGATGATGGCATCAGCATCATTCCACTGCATGATGGCAAAGGATAGGAAGAGTAGACTGATGACTAGGTGGAACCACTTCACTTTGGCAAAGTAAGAATTGATTTTGAACCACATTTTGGTTAATTTTGAACCAAATAGTGACATGAAATCTATTACTATACACAATCTTGATGGAGAGTTGTACAGAAAGCTCAAAGAACAAGCCGAAACACTCGGATTAAGCTTGAATAAGCTTGTAAAAAAAATCCTCAGGTCTGAACTAGGTCTAGAAGCTACTAAGAAAAAAAGAGACTTCTCTTTCATGGTTACTCCGATGAGCGATAAAGAGTATACTCAGTTCAATGAATCTCTAAAAGTCTTTGACCAAATAGATGAGAAATTATGGAAGTAAAGAGAGTAGCATTTGATACGAGTGCATATTCTATGCTTAGACAAGGACATCAAAAAGTTAGGGACATCCTAGAAGCTGCAGAAGAAATTTATTTGTCTCCGATTGTCGTTGGCGAGCTTCTTTTTGGCTTTAAAAATGGATCAAAACTAGAATGGAATAAAAGAGTCTTAAAGAGTTTTATTGAGGCCGGAGTCTCTATCCACAAAATCTCAGCTGAAGCTGCAGACATATATTCTGATATCATATTGAGTCTAAAAAAGAAAGGCAAACCTATACCGACTAATGACATCTGGATAGCAGCCCAATCTATAGAGCAAGGAAGTGTGTTACTCACTTTTGATAAGCACTTCGAAGAGATAGAAGGTCTTAGGTTTATCAGATTCGAATGAAAACCAAGACTACCTTACGCATCAAAAGAAGCCGCCTGCTTTGACATAGTGGCTTTGAATGCTTCTTCCATTTCACGTTTACTTAGATAGGCAGCATTAAAAGTACCCATGTACTTGAGGGACTCGTCTACTGTATGGTCACGCGTATACTGAAGGATCTCTTTGGTACCTCGGATGACTAATGGCGACTTAGCAGCTATGGTGGCTGCTAGCTTTGTTACATCAGTCATCATCTCTTCTCTATCTGCATACGATCGATTAGTTAATCCTACCTCAGCAGCTTCTGCACCATCGACTTTTCTGCCAGTGTAGGCTAGCTCGGCAGTCATCGCATATGAGATCAGCTTCGGGAGTCGCTGCAGAGTCCCTATATCAGCTACTAATCCCATATCGACTTCTTTGATACACATATAGGCATCTGCCGTTGCGTATCTCATATCACATGCTGTGATGATGTCTACACCTCCACCAACACATGCTCCATGTATTGCTGCTAATACGGGCTTGCGACACTTTTCGATAGCTGATATACAATCTTGAAGATGATAGATAACTTTCCTTATTTCTTCTCTTTTTCTACCCTCGCACTCTATAGCATCATGTTGATTAAGGTCCATCAACATAGCTAAGTCGATGCCTGCACAGAAGTGCTTTCCTTCTCCACTCAGTATGATAACTCTTACATCTTGGTGATCGTCAAGGTGCTCGAAGACAGCCTTCATCTCTACCCATGCTTCCTTGTGAAGCGAATTAGATTTATGAGGACGATTGAAAGCAAGATGAGCAATGTGATCTTTGATATCAAGAGAAAAACTATCGAGTTGCATGAGGCAAATATTTACGAAAGTGGAAAGATGTGATTAGGATAAAACTGGAGCATGAAGTATACCTCCGTCATTGACAAGTACTGCGCCGGTCATATATGAAGATGCTTGTGAAGCTAAGAATACCGCCAAGCCAGCCATCTCATCAGGTACCGCCATCCTACCTAGAGGTATACTTCGTTTAAATTTTTTCGAGTTGTTTTCGTCCGACCAGAGCATCGCACTCAGCTTAGTTTTTACAAGCCCAGGGCAGATGACATTGACACGGATATTGTCCTTTCCCCACTCTGCCGCTTGGTTTTGAGCTAACATAACAAGTCCTGCTTTACTGAGATTATATGCCGCAAATCCAGCTGATGCATGCAGTCCTTCGATCGAACTTATATGGATTACACTACCACCACCAGCACTCTTCATATGTGGGTAAGCTAATCTACTCAACTCCATCGGAGCGCTAAGATTGATGTCCATCGTCTTCTGATACGCAGACATCGGCATCTGATCTATCGGCCCGAAGTAAGGATTCGTGCCAGCATTGTTGATGATACAATCTATCCGACCATACTTGGCGATAGTTTGCTCGATAAGATTTGTTCTTTGTGCCTCGTCAGCGACGTGACAAGCGATACCGACTGCCTCTAATCCATCTGATTTAAATCCCTCAGCTACTGCTTCAACAGCTTCTTGTTTTCTACTACTGACGACCACTTTCGCACCATGCTCAGCTAATCCTCGTGCCATAGCTTCTCCTATGCCTTTGGAGGCACCTGTGACTATAGCGACCTTCCCTGTAAGGTCAAATAATGATTTGATTCTATCCATATCGTTCGACTTTAGTTCAATTTAAAAAGAGACTGCTAAGTATAGCAGTCTCTCTTCAATATTATAATTTATAACTAGGCCTAGTATCCTAGTTTCGTATAAACTCTTTCTAGCGTTTCTTTCTTTAGGTCGTCTACTGACGCCTCCAGTCCGATAGACTTCGCAAACTCTACTAGATCCACTTCCTTCATTTTCTGGATCTCAGATTTTGAAAGGGTTTCTTTACCATAGTCGTGGATTGATTTTCCCGCTTTCGCAAATTCTCTAAGCGCCGCAGGTACCGTAAATCTCTCTCCAAACCTTTCCGTAAAGTCATCACAGTCGGCTATGAAAACATCCATGCCTACATAATCGATGTAGGACAATGCTCCACCCGTGTATATCGGAAATCCAAAGCCCAAGATGCTTCCTATATCTCCATCTTTCACAGATCGCAATACTCCTTCATCGAGACATCTGAATGTCTCGAGTGCCATCCTGTGTAATAACCTCTTGCCAACAGTTTCCTTATCTAATGTAGCGACATCAGACTTGAAGATCGTGGATAACTCCGGCCACAATCTCTTCTTACCACCCTCAGGATAGTCATAAAATCCTTTGCCGTTTTTCTTACCATGTCTACCGTGCTCATCTACCATCATCTTTCCTATCTTGTAGAATCGCTCTTGAAATGGAAGCTTTTCTGTAGGATCACTTTCGTACACTAAAAGTCCTAGAGTAAGAGATACCTCATCAGTTACCGCTAAAGGTCCGACTGGCATGCCTTTGAACTTCGCTACATTTTCGATCATCGCTGCAGGTACACCCTCCTCTAAGAGGAAACCTCCTTCAGAGCAGTAAGTACCAAATGTCCTTGAAGTAAAGAAGCCTCTACTATCATTAACTACGATCGGCACTTTGCGGATCGCAACTACATAGTCGATAGCTGCTGCGATCGCTTTATCAGATGTTTTCTCCCCTACGATGATCTCTACCAAAGGCATTTTATCAACTGGTGAGAAGAAGTGGATACCGATAAAGTTCTCCGGTCTATCTGATGCCTTAGCAAGTAGAGTGATCGGTATAGTTGATGTGTTAGATCCGTAGATCTTATCAGCATCAAGTACTGCCTCTGTCTCAGCTGTTACTTTTGCCTTTAAATCAGGATTTTCGAATACAGCTTCTATCACCATATCACATCCTTTCATATCGGCTGGATCAGTAGTAGGCGTAATCTTAGCCAATATGCCATCTGCTTTTTCCTGTGTCGTCTTTCCTCTACTCACTCTTTTCTTGAGTAGGGCTTCACTATAAGCTTTGCCTTTCTCCGCTCCTTCTATCGAGACATCCTTCAGCACTACGTCCATGCCAGCTAAAGCTGCAGACACATATGCTATACCAGCTCCCATCATACCTGCCCCAAGGACACCTAACTTCTTAACCTCGTACTTCTCGTAGCCAGCAGGCTTTCCTTTTCCTTTTCCTGCTTCTTGGATAGCAAAAAATCCTGTGCGGATCATATTACGTGCTTCCTTCGACATGATAATCTGAGTGAAGTATCTCGCTTCCACCTCTAAGGCTCTATCAAACTTCACTTGTAATCCATCATGGATCGTACTAAGTATCGCACCTGCCGCAGGATAATTACCATGGGTTAGTTTGCGTACGTTACCGATACCACCCATCATCGTCTGGACACCATTAGGTGTCATCAGTCCTCCTCCTGGTATCTTATGTTTTTTGTTATCCCAAGGTTGTACGGGATTTGCATTTTCTGCGATCCATGCTTTTGCAGCTGGTATGAGATCAGCTTCTGAAGCAACCACGTTATCGATCAGACCTGCTGCCTTTGCCTTTTTAGGATTGTGATCCCTTCCCTGCAAAAGAGCCATCATACCCGCTTGGATACCCATCAAGTAAGGTGCTTTAGCAGTACCTCCTGCTCCTGGGAAAAGGCCTACTTTGATCTCAGGAAATCCAATTTTTGTTTTTGGATTATCTACAGCTATTCTATGGTGACATGCGAGACATACTTCTAGACCACCACCTAACGCATGTCCATTGATGACAGCGACAAATGGCGTACCACCAGTCTCTATATTTCTCATATGACGGTGTACATTCATCATATTATCAAAAAATGGTTCTGGGTCTGTGATCGGCTTTTCCAGTATCTTAAGATCCGCACCAGCCATGAACATCGATCTACTAGATGATACGATGACACCTTTTACTTTATCATCAGCAACCGCTTGTGCAGAGATGTCAAAGTAAGTCTCCATGAAATCTGGACTAAACAAGTTTGTTGGATGATCTTCCATGTTGATGGTGATCAAGGCTATACCGTCTTCCCCAACATCATAGGAGAGTATTTTATTTTTGAATGACATATTTGTTCTTTCGTGTTCTTATTTGATTAATATTTCTGGGCTGTTTAGACTCTTTCTATGATCGTAGCGATACCCATACCGCCGCCTATACAAAGAGTAACTAGACCTGTTCCTTTGCCTTGTCTTTCCATCTCATCGATCAGAGTCCCCATCAACATACATCCAGTTGACCCAAGTGGGTGTCCTAGAGAGATGGCTCCGCCGTTTACATTTACTTTATCGTAAGGAACACCTAAGTCATCCATAGCTCTTAGTGGTACAACAGCGAAAGCTTCATTAATCTCCCATAAGTCTATATCACTAACATTCATCCCAGCCTTACCTAAAACTTTACGGCACGCAGGTGCGATACCTGTGAGCATGATCGTAGGATCTACTCCTGTTACACCAAGTGCTTTAATTCTTGCACGAGGTTTTAGGCCCATTTTTTTTCCTACTTCTTCGTTACCGATTAAAGCTACTGAAGCACCATCAACGATGGCAGAACTATTACCTGCATGATGAACGTGGTCTATGAACTCTACCTCTGGGTATCTATCGATGGCTACGGCATCAAATCCGCCCATCTCGCCCATCATGGCAAATGCTGGCTGCAAGTTTGCGAGTGCCTCCATTGTTGTGCCTGGTCTTACATTTTCATCTTTGGCTAGCATGGTCATACCATTTACGTCAGTGACATCGATACGAGACTTAAAGTGCCCCGCCGCCTCTGCCGCTGTTGCTTTCCTTTGAGATTCTAGTGCAAAGGCGTCAACATCATTTCTTGAATAGCCATATTTAGAAGCTATAAGATCTGCTGATATACCTTGAGGTATAGCGTGTGCAGGTAGGGCTACAGCTGGATCAAGCATCAATGCTCCTCCATCTGATCCCATCTTTACTCTTGACATACTTTCTACACCTCCAGCTATGATTAAATCAGAGAAACCTGACTTTACCGATGCAGCTGCTTGGTTAATAGACTCTAATCCTGATCCACAGAATCTATTGAGCGTGACTCCACAGAGGTGATCGCCATATCCTGACTGCATAGCTGCTGTCTTTGCGATGTTGGCCCCCTGATCCATGACCTGAGTCACACATCCTAAGATGACATCCTCTACAAGTGATGGATCGAGATCATTCTTTGATTTCAGCTCATTGAGACATAGAGTCACGAGATGAGTAGGCGTCACTGTGTTAAGAGCGCCTTTCTTATTTCCTTTTCCGCGTACTGTGCGGACAGTATCATATATATATGCTTCCATAGTTCGATTGTTCTAAGTTTACTTCTGAATAATTATTTGTACAGATGCGCTAATAACATGTATCTGCTAACTAGGTGATACATCAGTACATCTTCATAGGAGTAATGTTATTGGCACATCTGCCAAAAAACAAGTGGTTCCAAATGTAAGAGTTTATATGCACTGTTAGCAAGTCTTAATAGCGATAATTTGTTGTGCTTTAGAAGACGAATTTGGATTCTTCTTTGCGATATTGTCGCTTTTGCTGCATATTGCATCATATTTGGCAATACCGCCAATAACAAAGCTTCGATCTCATGGAAACTGGAAATCTCACACCGAAGACTAAATCCAAAGCAAACGGATCTCCTGTCAAAAGAAAACCTGGTAGGCCTACGGCTGATGCTGAGATCAATATCGAACACCTCTGCGATGTAGCTGTCAATGTATTTGCAGAAAAAGGATATAGTGGTACCACGACAACAGAGATCACCAAAAAGGCAGGAGTAGCAAGATCGCTTATACACTACTACTTCGGCAATAAGGAGGAACTATGGAAAGCATCCATCAAAAGGCTGGCTAACGAATTCGTCACCGAGTTCGAGCAGTCCAAAAAAATACATAAAGATCTAGATGGTATTCAGATGATCAAGGTGATGGTCAGACAGCTTGTACACTTCTACTCTAAGTATCCAGCATTCCCAAAGATCGTCGCTCAAGAGATGGACGAACACTCGGAGCGCAGCGAGTGGATCATTAACAACCTTATCTATCCACTGTTTAATCTAACAGGAGAGTTATTCAAAAAGCAACGTAAACTCGGCAATATCAAAAAGGTCAACAAAGAGTTTCAGCCGAGCTTGTTGCTAGGTATGGCAAGTAGCTTTTTCTCTAATCCCTTCCTAATCAAATACCTTTATAGCGTCGATACACATGACGAAGAAGTCATCGAGAGATATGCTGACGCTGTCGTTGAAATATTTTGTCATGGTTTGGTGACGAAATAAATCAATGAATGAAGAAAATAGAACACATCGGTATCGCTGTCAAAGATCTCGATGCAGCCGAAGATATCTATAGCAAGCTCCTAGGAGTAACTCCATATAAAAGAGAAGAAGTCGTATCAGAGAAGGTCATTACCTCCTTCCTAAGAGTGGGGCCTAACAAGCTTGAGCTTCTCAAGTCTGACGATCCCGATAGTGCCATCAGCAAATTCATAGAAAAGAGAGGAGAAGGTATCCACCATATCGCTTTTGATGTACATGATATCAAATCAGAGATGAAGAGGCTCGCTGGTGAAGGTTTTAGACTTCTGAGTGAAGAACCTTTTCAAGGGGCGGATAACAAACTAGTTTGCTTTGTGCACCCCAAGTCTGCTAATGGGGTGCTGATCGAGCTCTGCCAAGAGCGACGCGATGACATTTGAGCCGACTACCATCATTCTAGCTATACTGGCTGGACTCGCCGCAGGCATCATCAATACTTTTGCTGGAAATGGGTCTGCCATCTCACTAGGTGTTCTCACAGAGTTCTTTGGTCTACCTGTCAATGTGGCCAATGGTACCAACCGTGTAGGTATCATGATGCAAGGAGCGACTTCTACTTTTTCATTTGTTAAAAATGATAAGCTTGACATAAGTGCTTCTAAGTGGCCGATCGCCGCTGCATTTATAGGTGCGATCTGTGGTGTCCTGCTCGTCCTTCAGCTTGACAATGACTTCTTCTACAAGATCTACAGATATCTTTTAGTAGTCATGCTTTTAGTCATCTTGATCAATCCCAAGCGATGGTTTAACGAGTCTAATCAGCCACCTCTACACAAGCCGTATACCCTACCTTTATTTTTTGCTGTTGGATTTTACGGAGGTTTTATACAGATGGGTATGGGCGTATTTTTTCTGATAGCTACAGTGGTCATCATGAAGTATAACTTTGTCCGAGCCAACGCGCTCAAGACATTCATCGTAGCTAGTTATACTGTGGTCGTCATCTTTATCTTTCACTTTAACGGTCTAGTAGATTGGCGGATAGGCGGGACCATAGGCATAGGTCAAGCGACAGGTGGCTATCTCGCTGCAGAATTCCTTTCGAAGTATCCAAAATCCCAATATTGGGCCTACGCAGTGCTGGTTATCATGATCGTCCTCGTTATCTTGAGCACATACGATATCGTGGACCTATCACTATGAACAAACACTTTTTAGCACTTGCTATCCTTCTGATTTTCTTTGGCTGTAAGGAAAAGCCCGAGATGCCTTTGGATCCTTTGCAAGCAGCACTTCTTGATGCTCCCACTTTCGTAAATGATATGATCGATAGCTCCCAGTATGAGATACAGATCATCTATACTCAGATAGAACGAGATCCTGAAGGCACCCCTTATCTGACCTCATTCTTTATCAATCGTGATGATGATAAATACTTCTATCCTGCGAGTACGGTGAAAATGCCAGTAGCTTTCCTAGCACTTCAAAAAATCAACGAGCTAAAAAATGAAAACCCTAAAATCGACAAGTCTTCAAGATTGTCTTTTGGTACATCTCACCCAACACAAAGTCCAGAAGTAATAGATAGTAGCTCGAACACGGGCTACCCTCAAGTTCGACATTACATCGAGCAAATATTCAGCGTAAGTGATAACAATGCTTATAACCGTCTCTATGAATTTTTAGGCCAAGACTACATCAACGAAGAGCTAAGAGATAAAGGCGTCTTTCGAAATTCCAGAATTAGGACTCGCGTAGGGATAAGTGGATTTGATACAGAAGCTAATCGGTTCTCTAATCCAGTGACTATCATGGATAAAGACGGAAGTGCTCTATATGAGCAAGAAGGATATGAGGCGATCTATAATCAGTTCGTAGCTTTAGAAAAGACAGATAAAGGAGTGGGATTCTTTGATGATGATCTTGACTCTGTCATTTATAAGCCCTTTGACATGAGCGAAAAGAATTTTATCAACCTCACTGATCTGGAAGGGGCTTTGAGGCGAGTCATTTTTCCTGCCATCTTTTCGGAAGAAGAAAGATATAATCTGAGCTCTGAGGATTATGCATTTCTTGACGAGGTGATGCCTAAGACTCCATTAGACTTTGATTTTCATCAAGATCATGCAGATGATTATTATGATAGTTATGTAAAGTTTTTTTATAATGGTGATAGTAAAAAGCCGATACCTGATCACATTAAGATTTATAACAAAGTGGGTTGGGCATACGGTACACTAACTGATTGCTCATATATTAAAGACATAAAAAACAATATTGATTTTTTTCTCACAGCAACAGTACTCGTCAATGAAAATCAAATCTTCAATGACGGCGAATACGAGTATGAATCAAAAGGTCTACCATTCTTAAGTGCGCTTGGTAAGACGATCTACAATTACGAATTAACTAAAAGAAATAATTAGAACAATCGATGGAAGCTATATTGAATGTAGACTGGGGAGCAAAACTTACAATGGTCCAAGATTGGGCTCTTGTATTTATCCCAAAACTTTTTGGTGCACTAGTCGTGCTAGTGATCGGCCTCTGGGTTGTCAAACGTGTCATGAAAGTCCTAGAAGTCATCTTAACGAAGTCACAACTCGGACCTGAACTTACAGGCTTCTTTTTATCGATGGCTTCTATAGCTCTGAAGTTCGTTGTTGTACTCATCGCTGCAAGTGTGCTTGGGTTTAATGCATCGGCTCTTGTAGGTGTCTTTGCCGGTGTCATATTTGCTGTGGGATTAGCCTTACAGGGATTCATGGGCAACTTTGCTTCTGGGATAACCATCATCTTTTTCAAGCCTTACAAAGTAGGTGACTGGGTGCAAATAGGAGACTCGTTTGGTCGTGTTGACAGCATTCAAATATTCAACACAGTTCTTATCACCCCAGGTGATAAGACCTACATCATACCTAATGGAAAAGTGACTGAGGATACCATCACTAACTTTTCAACTCAAGGTAATATTCGACTTGAGCTGTCTGTGACCATGCCTTATGCAGAGAGCTTCCCTAGAGTCAAAGAGATTATAATGGACACTTTAAATCAATATGATAAGATTCTAAAAGAACCAGAACCTATCATCGGGATCGAATCTTTTGACAGTCACAGTATCATCGTTACGATAAGACCATATATCCACCCTAATGATTACTGGGATGTAACTTTTGATTTGCACGGCCTCGTAAAAGAAGCCTTCCACAAAAATGAGATTCAAGTTGCTTACTCAGAGGGAGTAGAACTTGGAAAAATCGGAGCTTAAGCTTCTACTTTGGTACAAGGTATTTGCCCTTGCAATACCTTAGTTAGAAAATTATCTGAGCTACCATTGACGATCCATGTTGGGATACCGCCTTCTTGAGCGATCTGTGCTGCTACTAACTTAGACTTCATACCACCAGAGCCTTGGTCTGATTTGCTATCGCTAACATTAGCAAGATGTGGAGTTAGATCATTTACGGAAGTGATAAACTCGGCTCGATTATCTTTCTTCGGATCTGCAGAATAGAGCCCATCGATATCTGTAGCAAGCACGAGGAGGTCAGCCTTGCATAGTACGGCAGTCAGGGCAGCAAGCTTGTCGTTATCTCCAAACTTGATTTCATCTGTGGCCACAGTGTCATTTTCATTAACGACAGGGAGAAAACCAAACCTTAAGAGAGTCTCAAGCGTCCCAGAGATGTTCTTGCGTGAGTCTTCATTATTAAAGTCATAGTATGTCAGAAGGCACTGCGCCACTGGAAGATCATAATCTGTAAATACTTCTTGTATGATCTTCATCAGATATACTTGGCCTATAGACGCCAAGGCCTGTTTTTCTTCTATAGTACCAGCGTTACGTAACTCTACTACTTGTTTCGCTGCAGCTATAGCACCACTGCTGACTAAGATGATCTCATAGTCCTCCTTCAGGTTTTGGATCTGAGCTGCGAGATCTTCTAATTTGCCCCTGGAGATACGAGGTGTATCTCTCGTGAGTGTGGATGTACCAACTTTTAGAACTATACGCTTCACTTCGATATCATTTTATCTGGTCTGACCATTGCCATATACGTACCACTTGTTAGTCACTAGCTGATGAAGTCCAAGAGGTCCACGATGATGTAACTTATCGGTACTAATCGCTAGCTCGGCACCTAAACCAAACTGACCGCCATCGGTAAATCTTGTAGAAACGTTTTGATAAACTGCAGCGACGTCTACCTCATCCATAAATCTCTGTGCGACGGTATTATCTTCAGTCATAATCGTCGCACTATGACCTCCTGAATGTTGATTAATAAGATGAATGGCTTGCGAAACTCCATCTACTAAACCGACAGCTATCTTCATGGCAAGATATTCTTCAGACCACTGACCTTCGAGATCTGTAACCTGCACGGCATCACTCGATGACACCTGATGGTCCGCTAAGACTTCTACTTCACTTGCATTTAATTTTTCAATTAAAGCACTCGTCAATTTTTCAAGATCGTGATGCTGCTTATCTATGATCACCTTATCCAAAGCATTACACGCAGAGATCTTATCAATCTTAGAGTTCACGATGATGTCGACTGTCTTATCGATCTCGGCATCCTTATGAACGTATAGAAAGTTGTTGCCTCGCCCACTGATTAATACAGGACATGTGGCATGTGTCTTTACAAAATTAATCAAGCCATCTCCTCCTCTTGGGACGATGAGGTCTAGAGGTTGATCTGGTGCTTTCAGGAATGCTTGTGTTGCCGTACGGTCTAACTCAAGGAGTTGTACCCAGTCCGGGTCGAGTCCATGCTCTCTTAGTGCTTCGTGCCAACAATCCACGAGTATGCGATTAGAGTGGATAGCTTCTTTACCACCTTTGAGTAAGATCTTATTGTTAGACTTAAAGGCCACCATGGCAGCCTCTATGGTTACATCAGGTCTTGATTCGTATATGATCAGGATAGTACCAAAAGGTGCTGTCCTGTTAGTGACTTTCATCCCATTGGGATGATCAAAATTATATATATCAACTCCTACCGGGTCAGAGTCAGCGATGATATCTTCTACAGCTTTGATCATACCTTTCATCTTTTTATCATTGATGACAAGTCGATCATACATCGCCCTTTCAAGATCTTTGGCCAAGTCGAGATCTCGCTTATTCTCACTGATGATCTCAGCAGCTCGAGAGGCTAGCTTCTCCTTAACGGACAAGAGGATAGCATCCTTTTTCTGTGTAGACAGTAGATCCATTTTCTAACTATGATGACAAGGCAAAGCTACTAAAGACATATAGACTATGCTAGAGTACTTTTGCCCTACGGCACTAATCTCTGTTTTGTCCAGCTGTCTTCATTCTTCGTCAGAAGTAGCCTGACATGTCCATCACGAGAAAGCTTGAGGTACTCTATGGAAGTCAGATGGATTTGATAAGTCATAAAATGAACCTTCTCATCATCATAATCTACCTCGTGATCTTGATCGATATGAGTGCCAGGAGGAAGCTTTGTCGTATAGTCTCTTAGTACTCGTGACTCCCATGAGGAGGTTTGTATAGAAGAGTCATCATACTCTTCTACATAGCCTTTACAAGAGAGTTGGATTTTCTGTTCATCAGAATAAACGAGCGCATGTACCTTATTGTCGAGCTTGATATCTCCTACCTTCTGACTTCGTGTGTCAGTATAAAAGATAAGACTATTGCCTTTGATAACCTTCCTGAGGATAACTATCCTCTGTCGTATTCCTTCTTCAGAAGTAGTGGCAAGTACTAACCTTCGATATTCATGCCGCCGATCTTCAGTAGCCCTTGTGAGTTCACGCCAGATCGATTCATAGATCTCGTCAAGATCTAACTTCATATATCATCTGCAACCTGAAGGACCAGCTTACCTCTTTTCTCTCCGGAGAATAATTTATTGAACGTCGGATAGAATTGATCTATGCCTTTCTCGATGTGTTCTTTAGACTTAATCTTTCCTTGAGCCACCCATTTACTGAGCTGCTGAGCTGCCTCGCCGTATCTATTAGTGAATTGGATCACTACAAATCCTTCCATCCGTGCACCATTCACGAGGAGAGATAGATAATTAGACGGACCCGTGATCTTCTCAGTACTATTATACTGTGAGATCGCGCCACATATAGGTATCCTCGCACCTTGATTGATATGAGCTAGTGCCATATCAAGGATCTCGCCTCCTACATTGTCGAAGTAGATATCTACCCCCTTCGGGCAGTGCTCTTTGATACCTTTATAGACATTCTCATTTTTATAATCGATGCATGCATCGAAGCCGAGTTCGTCTACAACGTACTTACACTTCTCAGGTCCACCAGCGATACCAACTGCACGACACCCTTGCAGCTTAGCTATCTGACCAACTATGCTACCCACTGCACCTGCAGCGCCCGATACAAGTACCGTCTCTCCTTCCTTTGGCTGACCGATGTCAAGCAGACCAAAGTAGGCAGTAAACCCAGGCATACCGAGTGTCCCTAGATATCTTTCGAGAGGTAGTACCTCTGGGTCTACTTTGACCCAACCGTATCCATCGGTATGACAGTATTGCTGAACACCTGACATACCATAGACATAGTCACCTACCTGATAGGCATCGTTCTTACTTTCTACTACTTGACCTACTCCACCACTGCGCATCACATCACCCAGTGGGATAGGTGGCACATAGGACTTCGCGTCATTCATCCATCCTCGCATAGCAGGATCTAAGGATACATAGTGCACCTTCACAACCATATGCCCGTCGCTAGCTTCTGGGATAGCTGATGATTCTAATTTCCATGTATCTGATGTTGCAGCCCCTACTGGTCTTTTATCAAGTAGTAATCTTTTATTCATCTGTATTCAGTTATAATTTTGATATGATCAGATCAGCTATTTTCTGGCTCTCATCTCTGATCGTTCCTAATATCCCTCCAAGTTTATAGTTGTCGTAACCTATGAAGTATGAGCCTTCGAGTTCTCCTGAGCCAAATGGACTTTGAGGGATGCCATGTTCATTAAGATGCGGTGTAACTGATGGCATAAAATCCTCAACCTGAGCTCTATAACCTGTTGCCAAGAGAACCGTATCAACCGATACTCTCTGATCGTCTATCGTCATCACTCCACTATTAGTAAATCTAGCGATATCCTTGAGCACTTTGATTTTACCATTTTTGATGGCATCTATAGTTCCGAGATCTATGACGGGTGTTTTTCCAGATTCCCTGAGCTGTACTGTTGGATGAACCTTAGAGATTTCTAAGCCATACTTCGATACATCACCAAAGTAGACCTTTCTAATCTGCGAACCGATCCAGTCTCCTAACCCAAAAGGCACTTTTGCCAATATCTTGGCAGTCTCTTGTACAGGACGACCATTGAGATCACGCGGTACTAGGGAGATCGCACTTCTAACACTCAAGAAAACATTTTTGTTGGCATTAGCCAGATCTAGGGCGATCTCAGATCCAGTGTTCCCCATGCCTACGACGAGGACATTCTCACCTTCTGTTGAGGAAGGGTTTTTATAAGCCCGACTATGTAGAATCTTCCCTTGATATGATTCTTGTGCTGGCCAAGATGGTTGATGGGGTATCCTATTCACTCCAGTTGCTATGACTACGTGTGAGGCAGTATAGTTCTCTTTATCTGAAGCGATTTGCCATACGTCCCCTGTACGAGAGATTGAATTCACCTTTGTAGACAGCGCGGGATTGATATCCATTTTCTTGGCATACGCTTCCAGATATGTCACCACCTGTTCTCGGGATGCATAGGTTGGATACCCTTCTGGAAATGTCATGTGCGGCAGATGGCTTAATCTCTTCACAGTATGCAGATGGAGTCTATCATAGTGGTTTCTCCAGCTATGGCCAAGATGAGAAGCCTCGTCTATAATCACATAATCTTGACATCCATGATGAGATAGACATCCTGCCGTAGCTAGTCCTGCAGGTCCAGCTCCAACTATGACAACTTTAGTATTGGTACTATGCATATGCACAATATAGGCTGTTGAATGCAAGGTACATCGCTCTTTATTGGCTAGTCTAGGTTTTAGATTTAAACAAAGTCTAGTATCTAATTCTGAAAGATTAAAAAGAAAGACTGAAGGTTGATCCTACATTTTATATGTAACGCCAGCCTCTACACTGAGTGTGCTAATTCTATCTACAAGAGGGTTCAACTGACCAGTTAGGGCATGTCTATAAGTAGGTTGGATATACCATCTGATTTTTTCAGATACTCTAGCCTCGACACCAAGACCGATCATACCTGTTAGGTATACATTATCAGCTAAGCTTCCACCTTGGACTATAGCCCTAGGTAAGTTTTGCAAATCGATAAGATCGACATTAGGAGCTTTTGATAGCGATCCAGACTCCGTAGGAGTTCTATCTATGAGGTATTGGTTATGTATGATAAAGTTAGTTGAGACTCCTCCTAAGACATACAGAGAAGCCTTATTCTGTGGTGGAGCCATAAATACTTTCGCATGCAATGGTATTTCCATCTGACGGATGTACATCCCTCTTAACTGATTACGCAAAAAGCTAACATTACTAGCTTTCGAAAAGGAAGTAAGTCTACCAGGTACAAATGCTTTTTTAGAATACAGTATCCCTGATCCAATCTCCACAGCACCTTTACGATATCCAACTCGAGCTCCAAAGCTTTGGCCAGCTAATCCAGATTCTATCTGGTGGCTGAGATAATCAAGATCTAATTGGGTATTGATGATGTTCACATCATATGAGATGGGTAATGAGAAAGACCACCCATCTGTATTATTTTCTTTTTCTACTTCTTCAACTGGCAGCGATGCCAAAGAAGGCAAGTCCCTAGAGACAGATAACTCACCTATATCTAGACTAGGTACAACAGCATATGATTGATTAGCTTCAAGAAGAAGCTCTTCAAGTACTTTTCTTATTTGATGATTCCCAGAGCTGAGAGCCGATATACTCTTCAAGGGTAAGAAGGCTACTCGCTTAGTTTCATGATCTTCAGCAAGCCAAACCCTAACCGATTCAGATCCTCTTTGAGCCAATCTATTTTGAACGTCACCAGAAGAGGCAAGATCACTTAAAGTCTTAGGGGCAATAGGCTGAGCTAGAGAAGCCTGAGCAGCATTTATATCCGCACTCTCTTTTTGAACTTGAGAGATGTAGTCATTATTGATATCTACCTTAGATCTGAACTGAGTATAGTTCAGAAAAGTCATCACTAGAAGTAAAAAGATAGTTGCTTCTAAAACCTTGATGACATACACTCTTCTCCTTCTTTGCTCAAGTCTATCTAACTCTTCGTTAAATACTTGCCAGTGTTCTTCGGAAGGAGGTATAGTATGACGCTCAAGCTTATACTTGACTTGGTCATCGAATTCAGCGTCATCTGTAGTGGAAAGATCTTCAGCGTCGATGCGCTGACTGAGCTTCTCCCAAGAAGATTCGTCATAATCTTCTGTGGCCTCTTGGAGCAGTCTTCTTATTTCCTCGTCTATCCTATCTTCTCGCATACTCTATGCTCTTTGCTAACAACAATGCTTTTAGTTTAGCTCGCGCCTTTACCAGATTCGACCTAGATGTACTCTCCGAGATACCGAGCTTCTCGGCGATCTCTTTGTGCGAGTAACCTTCCATGATGTACAGATTGAAGATCGATCTGTACGAAGGTGTCAACTGCTGTAAGCAATTAACAATCTCTTCTGTCGCTAGTAAATTGATTGCATTAGGATCTTTAGAACTGACATCATAAGCAGTATCCAAATCCTCAGTGCGTCGTCTGACTGCCTTTCGGTAGTAGTCGATCGCAGTGTTGATCATAATCCTCTTGATCCACGCATTCAGCGAAGTGCCAGCCTTATACTTATGTATATGCTTAAACACTTTGATAAACCCTTCGTGCATGATATCTAAAGCATCCTCCTTGTTGGTAGCATAGCGATGACATAGAGGCATCATTGTAGAGTAAAACTCCTTATAAAGGAGCTCTTGTGCCCACCTCTCCTTGCGTGCGCAAGCACTGAGGTAGTCTAACTCTTTATCCGCCCTATAAACAAAGCTCATACTTTAAATGTAACAATTACTTCGCGGTACGACAAAAAACTCTTCATATAATTAACGCCTTCTTAAGGACATATGCTGCTCATAAACTTCTGATTTTTAGGCGATTCCACTTTCGTAAATGCTTGTCACAGGACAACTCATACAATGAGATCGTCGTTAAAAACCCTATGTCTGAAAAAGTAAGCAAGATCCTAGGTGTAGACCCCGGAACAAATATCACAGGCTATAGCATCATCTCCGTAAGTGGTAAATCTTGCAAGGTGATCACAGCGGGCATCTTTGACCTCAGGTCACATAAAGACCATCAGACGAAACTCAAAGAGATATTCTTGCAAGTCCAAGAAGTGATAGAAACTTACTTACCTCAGCATCTATCTATCGAAGCACCCTTCTATGGAAAAAATGTACAGTCCATGCTAAAGCTTGGTCGAGCACAAGGTGTTGCTATGGCAGCAGCCATGACTATGGGACTCGAGATATATGAGTATGCACCAAAGCGCATCAAGCAAGCAATCACAGGACGAGGTACCGCAAGCAAAGAGCAGGTAGCTGCCATGCTTCAAAGCAGACTTGGCTATAAGATCGATGATAAGTTTTTAGATGCCTCCGATGCCTTAGCGGCAGCAGTCTGTCATTGGCAGCAGCTTAGTTCACCACTCGGTGCGGCAGGTACTAAGCACAAGGACTGGAAGAGCTATGTAGCGGCGCATAAGGGGAAGGTGGTGTAG